>JABEVL010000084.1 GCA_013043995.1 Spirochaetales bacterium
GACCTTTGTCGTGACCAATCCGCCCTGGGGACTGCGCGTGTCCAACGACAGCGACATTAGGGATCTCTTTGCAGCATTGGGCACCAAGCTTCGGGGGTCACCCGGTGTCCACGCGGCCTGGCTGGACGGAAGCGAGACGGGTGCCAAGGCCACGGGAATCAACTGGAAGGAGGCCTTTAGAACCAACAACTCAGGACTTCTGGTCCGGGCCCTTCTTGCTGACTTTTGACGACGGGCGCTGTCGAAGCTTGGCGGAACCTCTAATTCGTCCGGAATTTAGCCGCCTCACCGTGCAGGATCGAAGCAATTTCTGCAACCCTCTGCACAAGAATCCGCATCGCTTCGTCTGAACTCAGCAAGTTGTTTTCTGAGGCGTTCAGCGTTTCGAGCGCGGACTGAACATTCGAAGCCACATTCTCGACTTGCTCCAGTGAAGCCGAAGACTGGTCTGCTGCTTGGGCTATTTGATCACGGCGGCTGTTGACCTCATTGGAAGCTGTTTGTAAAACGGCCATCGCCTCGTTGATCTGTTTGCCTCCAACAGAAAACTCAAGCAAATTGTGGGCGATTTCATCAAGAGCCTGTGAAAGGAGTTGAATCTCGGATTGAATTTTCGAGAACGAGAGCTGCGTTTCACTGGAAGAGGTGAACACCTGATCAATGACCGAAACAATTTTCTGAAGGTTGGAAGAAATTCTTTGCGAATTTTCTCTGGAAGCTTCTGCGAGTTTGCGAATCTCATCGGCAACGACGGAAAACCCTTTGCCGGCTTCACCCGCATGAGCGGCTTCGATCGCGGCGTTCATGGCCAGCAGATCTGTTTGGCTGGCAATCTGTTGAATAATCATGGCCATGTCACGGATATCGTTCACCGAACTCCCCACTTCGAGAATGAGCTGGTTGGTTCTTTCAAGTTTTTCTCCGCCATCCTGGGCGGTTTGAACAAGCTGGGTAACCGACTGTGCACGGGCTCCCGTCAGAGCCGCAATATTGTCGATGGACGCCTGCATTTCAATGACGGCGGTCGAGGAATTTTGGATGCTGCTATTTTGACGAATCAGCATGTTTTCAAAATCATCCGTCGTATCACGAATGGCTTGCAGTGCTTTTGTAAAAGTTGCCATGCTCTGCTCAAGCTGTTCAACACCGAGGGACATCGTTTTCATGGCGGAACTCAAACCTGCCGTGGCTTGGGCATTTTGAGAGGTGGTCATTTCCAAATCAGTTTTTACCCGCAGATTTTCCTCGGCCACAGACTGGATTTGGCGCACGACGTCGCGATGGTGATTCAGAAAATCTTCCATGTCGCGGCTTAAAGTTCCCACCTCGTCCTTGAAGCTGGTCGCAAATCGGCGTGTGAGGTCACCTTCTTTCAGGAACTTGACCTCACGCCCCATTTTGGTTACGGCGACAGAAACACGCCTGGAAAGCAAAAGAACTCCCAGCAAGAGTCCTGCAACGACGAGACCCACAATCAGCAGGGCCATCTGAGAAACTCGTACTTCCGTGTTGTTGATCAGCACATCAATTTTTGAAAACTGCTGATGCATAATCTCGAAGGCACTATCAATCCAGACGTCGAATTCAACCAGTTGTTTTTTGACATTCTCAACATCCGTTGCCAATTTTGCCCTGAGTGGGCTTCTAAGAACCAGAGGCTGCAAAAGCACATTGTAAATCGTGAGTTCCCTCGACGAAATGCCAATGGAGTCGCCGTCTTTTGAAAGGACTTTGGCGGCAGTAACGAGAAGGCTGTAATCCTTGTTGGCGGTTGAAGTCAAATGTTCGACAACAGCAAGAGCTTTGCTGATCTGAACATCAAGGCTCTTCAGATTTTTGAGTTCAGCGATTTTTTGGAACGCTTGTTGTGTTTTTTGATGAGCGTCGGCAAGGTCTTCTAAACCCTCGGCAAGCCCAATGATGGGAAGACGATTGGCCAAGGCCCTTTCGAGAAGAATGCGCGTCGTTGCATTTTGGAGATAGGTTTGATCGACACGGAGGGAACGAACCGGGGTCAGAAGCAGAAAATAAATAAAGATGGCAAAACCAAAACAAATCGCGGCGCCTAAAACAGTGAAGCTGAGTTTCGTTTGTAGTTTCATATCTGCCATTTTAACTTGTATTTCAGACAATACAACACTCTAAAAAATATTTTTGGTCAGGACAGCCTGTATACCATTTTTGAAGAAGGATTTTTATTGAGGAATGAGATTTTTTACTCAGTGCCTGCGTCAGGATTTTCGCCTTTCAAGGATCAAGAACAGGATGCGGGAAGCATTGACTTTTGTTTTTACCAGAGTCAGTATTCGCTGAGAAGGATTTTATGTTAAGTTTTCTTCTGGCTGTCGCTTGCGGACTTTTTGTGGGCTTTTCCTTGGGCCTGATCGGCGGCGGCGGTTCGATCCTTGCCACACCGCTTTTACTCTACGTCGTCGGAATGAAGAATCCCCATCTGGTGATCGGAACGGGCGCCCTTGCGGTTGCTGTCAACGCTTTCTTGAGTCTGGGGAGTCATGCCCGGGCAAAAACAGTCAGGTGGAACGCGGCCTTGATCTTTGCCGTGGCGGGGGTGGCGGGAGCTGTGGCCGGATCGAGCCTTGGAAAAATGATCGAGGGACAAAAACTTTTGTTTTTGTTCGCACTGTTGATGATCGTCGTGGGGATTCTGATGCTGCGGCCCAGAAAGGGCGGCAACAACGAGGTGTTTGTCCTGACCACGGGGCGCACAGTCAAAATCGTCGTTTCAGGTCTTGTTGTGGGCGCCTTATCGGGTTTTTTCGGGATCGGTGGAGGCTTTTTGATCGTCCCCGGGCTGATTTTTTCGACAGGGATGCCTTTGATCAACGCCATCGGTTCGTCGCTTTTTTCGGTGGGGAGTTTTGGACTGACGACAAGCATCAATTACGCCTTGTCCAATTGGGTCGACTGGGCCGTTGCCGCCGAGTTTATCGGGGGAGGTCTGCTGGGCGGCTGGGCAGGAATGAAACTCGCCCTGCGTTTATCGGGTCACAGGGCGGTCTTGAACAGGATCTTTGCCGGGGTCATTTTCACGGTGGCCCTGTACATGATCTTTAGGACGGCCGGCCCAGCCCTGGGCTTGTAATGTAAGCGCTAGAAGAACTTGCTGCTGAGCAGGGGGTGCCCTGAAAAGAAATAGACACAGGAGTCCGCGGACAGCAAAAGTCCCAGAACGACGCTCAGGGCATTGTTCAAAAGACTGCCCCAACGGGGACTGTGAAGATGAAGCTTGGCTTCGATTCCTGTGACGCGGCTTTTGAGAACGAGGTAGATCCCCAGGGGGACCAGCAAGGGGACGAGGTAGATCAAGTTGTAGTAGAGCACGCCAGGAACGGCTCCCTGAGGACCATAAAAACCTGAAAGTTTTTCAAGTGCACCTAGGTAGGGGAGTGAAAACGGAAAACCGCTGACGCTCAAAAAAACACCCAATAGGGCCGCCGTGAAGGGGTTGAGGATCTTGAGAAAACCCGCAAGCCGCTCATTTTGTTTTGACGCCCCGCGGCGCCAATTTCGAAGACCAAAAAAAATACCGCCCGCGACAAAGGCCATCGCGCCCAAGAGCTGCAGGAGGTAGTACTGAGGGTCCGAAATCCCGCTCACGTTGGGAAACCACTGCGCGATCCAGGCGTTGATGGCTCTTTCCTTGACCAAAAAGAGTAAACCGCAACCGAGGTAGGCCAGGCCCAAGCCCGCCATGAACGCCAGGGAGTTGGCAAGAGGTCTTCGCGTTGAAAAGAAAAAAACGAAGATGATGATCTGAACCGCTGTGGATAAACTATCGAAGAGGGCCGTTGAAGTTAAAAAAAACCAGAAATCAGGCAAGTTGAACCTCCCAGGATTTTCTAGCACAGACTGGGGCTTTTTTACTACTTGAGGGAAACCTCTGCCAAGGAAAAAAAGACAAAAAAAGTTAAATGAGGTATTTTGGTTGAAAGACGGGCTTTTTCCCCGTTGGGGCAATGTCACGCTTTTTTTGCGGGGTGGTCATGTTTTCACTTTTTAAACGCCTTAAGCCTTACCGCTGGACCATCGTGCTTACCCTGTTTCTCATCCTCATTCAAACCCTGTGCGAGCTGTTGTTGCCGACCTTGATGGCGCAGATCATCGACAAGGGGATAGTAAACGGCGACCAAGGGAGCATCCTGGGGTTCGGCGTGCAGATGCTGGTCACGGCTGTCGTGGATTCGGCGTGCGCTATCGGCGCAGCGTATTTTTCTTCCAGGGTGTCGCTGGGCTTTGGCCGGGACCTGAGGTCGGCGGTCTTTAACAAGGTCGAGAGTTTTTCACTGCACGAGTTTGAAAAGTTCGGCACCTCGACTCTGATCACGCGATCGACAAACGACGTTGTCCAAATCCAGACTTTTAGCCTGCAAGTTTTGCGCATGATGGTGATGGCGCCCTTGATGAGCCTTGGGGGTTTGGCCATGGCCCTTGGCCTCGACCCCGAGCTTTCCTTGGTTCTGCTGGCGGGGATGCCCCTCCTGGCTTTGACGATCAGCTGGGTCGCCAGAAGAGGAATGAAATACTTCAGGCAGATGCAGACAAAACTTGATCAGCTCAACCGTGTGCTGAGGGAGAATCTTTTGGGCGTGCGCGTCATTCGGGCCTTTCATCGGGAAAGCACTGTCCAGGAAAAGTTCCGTAAGGCCAACGAGGACTTGGCCGAGACAGCTTTTCGGGCGATGAGGATCATGGCGGCTCTGATGCCGGCGATGATGCTCCTGATGAGCTTGAGTTCGATCGCCATCGTCTGGTTTGGCGGCTGGCGCATCGTCAGCGGGCAGCTTCAGGTGGGCTCGATGATGGC
>JABEVL010000009.1 GCA_013043995.1 Spirochaetales bacterium
CCGGACCGGCAAGACGCTCCAAACGACCTGATCCGAAGGGCCGACGCAGCGCTCTACCGCGCCAAAGAAACGGGCAGAAACCGCCTGGTCGTGGCGGAAAACGCTCCCTCGAGCCAGGCGATGGGGTGAGTCCGGGAGGGTTGCTTCTTAAAGGGCAAAGTCGCCGAATCCCTGCTGTGAAGTGAGTTCGTCCAGGACTTGCTTGGAGCGCATCTCGTTATCCGAAGAGAGTTTGCGTGCCATAAGCTTGGCTAGGAAAAACCCGTAGTGAGGATACAGCCTCAGGGTTTTGACAAAAGACCGGCGGTTGATTTTGACAAGGCGCCCCGCCGACTCGCACAGAACTGTCGCCGTGCGGATGTTGTTGGTCAGAAACGACATTTCTCCCATGAAAACGTC
Organism: Spirochaetales bacterium; assembly: GCA_013043995.1. Classification (GTDB taxonomy): domain Bacteria; phylum Spirochaetota; class Spirochaetia; order JABEVK01; family JABEVK01; genus JABEVK01. Next base: position 400 of record JABEVL010000009.1, read on the forward strand.
GGCGGGTCCCAGATGGTTCATGGGAATCCCGTCGTGGTAGACACCGTACTGACCGCTGATGATGAAGTACAGGTGATCGCTTTTTTCCCCTTGCTGAAAAACGACGTCGCCCTTGTGCGCCAGAACGATCTCTTCCCCTTCAAAGCCCTGGGGCATGGTTCTTCCTGAAGCCGAGGGGTGCTCAATCGTGAGGCAGGCCACGTTGCCCTTCCTGTTGTAGGCGAGTTTTCCGCCCAAATTTCGCGCTAGGCGTATGCCTCTGCCGGACAGTGCCTCGGGCCCCCTGTGTTTAAGCCTGTCCAGCCAGCCTGCAACGTCGAACCCTGGACCTTGATCCCGGATATAAAACCTGGTGCGTTCGGCGGTGATTTCCCATTCCAGGGTCACCTTCATGTCGGCGAGGATCGGGTCCTGTTCGCACTTTTGGCGGATCAATTCGGCAAGGCTCCCCCCTTGGGCAAGAAACGCGCTTTTTTCGGTGGAATCGAGGCCGCAGTGGCCGTGTTCGATACTATTCTGCACGAGTTCAGCCAGGGCAATTTGCAGATCTCGCTTGCGGTTTGAGTCGATCAAGCCCCTTTGTACGAGCGTCTGCGCCGCAAGGCCTGTGTACATCGGGACAGCCATGGAATCGTTGCCGATGTTGAAAACGCCCGTGGTTTTGGCTTCGCCTGAGCGTGAAAGTTCCAGCTTGACCAGAAGCTGGTGGTTCGATTCGATAATTTTCAGGTGTTTGAGAAGGTTGCCCGGAATGTCGGAGTATTCCATGGCCGTGAGGACGTTGAGAGGCGTTAACTGGTTGTAGATGCGCGATTCATTGCCTGAATTTCGGTCGTAGAGGGCAATGATACCGAAATTTTGCATCCAGGAGTCATTTTTAAGAGCCGAAATGACGGGTTCAAGAAAAAGTTGGGGGTCGTCCACGTTGAGGATCACAATTTCGGGAAGGTCGAAGTTGAGCACTTCCAAAGCTTCTTCGAGGTTGTCAGCGAGGATCACCTGGAATTGGTGTTGGGCGTCCCGGGCAAAGGACTTATCGATCAACAGCTTGGGATGAGAACAAGAATTCAGGACGGCGACTAGGCTCAAATTGGTTCCTCCGACTAGGAAAACGTAGCGCACGGATTGCCTTTTGTCAAAAAATCCTTACAATGCTGATTGCTTTGGAGAAATATGAAGACTCTTTTAATCCCTGCTGATCAACTTTCTGAGGCCGCCGCCGTCATTCGCCGTGGTGGGCTTGTCGTTTTTCCGACCGAAACCGTTTACGGGCTGGGGGCCAGTGCTTTTAACCCTGTGGCGTGCGTTCGTATTTTTACGGCTAAGGGCCGCCCGTCCGACAACCCCCTCATCGTTCATATCGCCAGCTGGGAACAGCTCGACCAGGTTGCCGTAAACATCCCTGCCGAGGCCCGCAAACTGGCTGAAACTTTTTGGCCGGGCCCTTTGTCGCTGGTTTTACCTAAACACCCCGATTTACCTGAGATTGTCACGTCGGGCTTGCCGACGGTGGCTGTGAGGTGGCCGTCGAACGTTGAAGCTCAAAAGTTCCTTCTTGAGAGCGGTGTCCCTGTCGCTGCTCCGTCGGCCAACGTTTCTGGAGCTCCCAGCCCGACAAACTTTGAAATGGCCAAAAGCGCCATGCTCGGACGCGTCGAAGCGATTCTTCAGGGCGACGACGCCGAAGTCGGTCTGGAATCGACCATTGTTTCTTTTGCCAACGGCGAGGTCAAGGTTCTGCGTCCGGGATCGATCACCCTAGAACAGATCGCTCAAACTCTGGGCTTGGATCCCAACGACCTGCCCTACCAAGTTCCCCAGGAAGGCCGTCCGATTTCTCCTGGCCTCAAGTACACGCATTACAAACCCGCCGCCGAGGTTCAGCTTTTCCGCGAGCCTGGCGAACTGAAAAACTGGTTCGACAAAGACGTGAAAGTCGGTTTGATGGTGTTAGAAGGTTCCGTCCCCGAAGACTTGCCTTCGACCTGGGAGGTCCTGAAGTTTTCTGATTGGGACGATTACGCCCGCTACCTTTACGCCTCGTTTCATGAACTTGACCAGTTGTGCTGCGGTTTAATCCTGGCCCAGCTTCCTGCCGCGTCGGGAATCGGCCTGGCGATCGCCAACCGTCTGCAAAAGTCCGCCGGAACCGTCTGAAGTTTACTGACCTTGAGGACGGGGTTAGCTGTCCCAAGGTACGGGTGACCTTCAAGGAAACCCGTAGTATGTTGGTACGGGAGGCTCAAAATGAGTCATGGAGCAAGCCCGACAAAGTTTTAGATTGGCAGAGGTTAGACTTTGCAGCTTAAATCAGCTTTAGGGTGGCTCCCTGGGTAGAATGTTTTATCGTCAGGCGAGGATCGAAGATGGAACGAACCATCATGTCCTTTGAGACTGCGGCCGACTTTGAGGCTTGGCTGGAAGCTCACGAGACACAAGCCACCGGAATATGGCTCTTGATCTCCAAAAAGGGTGCAGAAAAAAAATCGATTTCATACGCAGAGGCCCTGGAGTGCGCACTTTGCTTTGGCTGGATTGACGGCCAGAAAGCCAAGCAGGATGAAAGCAACTGGCTGCAGTACTTTTCAAAAAGAAAAAAGAACAGCCTTTGGTCCCAGGTGAACCGGGATAAAGCGAACAAACTCCTCGAATTGGGCCGCCTGAGAGCGTCGGGCAAGTCCGCCCTGGAAGAAGCAAAAAAATCGGGCCGATGGGACGCCGCCTACCAGCCTATGAAAAGCCGCGAGATTCCACAAGACTTGGAGCGTGCCCTCAACTCAAATCAGAGAGCCAAAGACTTTTTTGAGTCGCTGAGCAGCCAAAATCGTTTTTCATTTGTGTTTCGGATTGCCACCGCGAAAAAACCAGAAATCCGGGAAAAAAAGTTGAAAGAATTCCTTCGCATGCTGGAAAACGGGGAAGTTTTTCATCCCCAGAAAAAGAGTTCGTCTTGACGCCAGAGTTTCTCTGAACGTACAC
>JABEVL010000085.1 GCA_013043995.1 Spirochaetales bacterium
GCTTTACACGCAGGATGTCGGGGGTTCGAGTCCCTCTTCGTCCATATCCTAAAATCTTATACACCTGCGTGCCTAAATTTTTTCTCTGTTGGTGTCTTTCTGTTGATGTTTAAGTTGAAACATTACCCTTGAAGTCCGCTCCAGTTAATCTGTTCAAAAAAGCAGCAAAGCAGCTGTCTTTTCAAGGCTCAGAGTTCTGATTTTATTTCCGGTCGCAAATTTTTCTTGTCTAAAATACTAAGCCTGTTTGTTAAGGGATCTTGGTTTTACCCACGGAATCCTCAAGGGCCCGTTGAAGAACGTTGAGTTGGCCGTTCATCCAATTTTGAAAGTTAGGGCCTTTCATCGTTTCTGTAATAGGTACGACAGGAATGCCTGACGAGGCCGCCTGATTCAAAAGTTTTGTTGTGACCGCACTCACCGTCTGCTCATTGTAAACCAAGGCTTTCACCTGCCTATTTGTAACCTGGTTCATCGATTGCAGCGCGTCTTGGGCCGAAGGGTCACTTCCTTCGGCGACGGCTTTCATAAAATTGAAAGGCGTAAGGACCTTGAGTCCTATAGCCTGACTTTGGTAGAGAAAGATTGTCTCCGTGAGGGCAATGGGAGTACCTTGAAATTCTTGTTTTAGGCCCGCCAAACGTTCCTTGATTTTTTGTAAAGATTGAGCCAACCGCGCCGCCCGATCGTCAAAATCGGCAGCGTCTTTCGGATCGAGCTTTTTTAGTTCGGAGTTCATAGCAGCGACAAAAACAAGATCATTATCCAGGCTGTACCATACGTGTTCGTTTTCACTCAGGTGGACCACCGCCAAGTCAAAAGCTTTGATGACGACTCTTTTTGAACCGCCTGAACCTTCCACCAGCTTATCCATCCAGCTATCGTACCCTCCTCCGTTTTCCCAAACAAGTTGGGCGCGGGCAATGGCTTTAGCATCGGCGACGTCAGCTTCATATTCGTGTGGATCAACATTAGGGTCCGACAAAAGACTGGTCACCTCGACGTGTTGCCCACCGATCTGCTGGATCAGATTTCCGTAGAAATTTTCAGCAGCAACAACGTGAACTCCCTGAAAAATCACTTTTTCCTGAGCCTGTGAACAGGAAACCAAGAGCGCAAGCGGTAAAAGTATTCCCAGCCACTTCTTGTTCAATTTCAATCCAAGCCTCCTGTCTCGTTTTGTTGAAGTCCTGATTTGAACTTTTTTAAGTTGGATTCGCTATTTTATAGATACTTAGTATCAATAGTAGGATAAAAAAACTTTCTTTTCCTGTCAACACTCAAGCTGACCTTGCGAGCTTGTTGGGCTCGTGTTAGGCTTGAAGCCTTCAAGGAAATGACTTCATTGAAATATAACTGGTTAAACCGATCACGGATGCGCACTGTTATGGCAGGCCTTGTGTTGTTCCTATCGCAGTCGGCTTGGGGCGAAAACTCCGTGAGCGCTGTTCAAAATCTCTGGGAACAGGGCCTTTTCAAGTCACCGGCCGCCCCGATTCTCAAAATCGTTCAGGACGCAAATTTTTTTCCTGAAAAAACCGCCGTCATCCTCTTTGCCCAGGGTGAAATCAGCTTCACCTCCCAAGGGACTGAAATTCGCACAAGCAGACTTGTCTACCGAGTTCAATCTCAAGACGCCGTTGCTTCCTGGGGAGGCCTTCAGGTGGCCTGGAGCCCCTGGCGTCAAGACGAGCCCACGGTTCGAGTTAGGGTCATCAACCCCGATGGTTCTACCTGGAATCTCGATCCCGCAACCCTCGTAGTGGGTCAATCAGGAAGCAATGTTGAAGGTGTTTATACCGATCAGAAAACGCTCCAGGGGGCTTACCCCCACGTTCAGGTTGGTTCTATTATCGAAGAAGAAATCAGCATGGTCTCTCACCCGCTTTTGCCGGGTTCAGGGATTTTTGACCGCTGGAATTTTGGTTCATCTGTTCCTGTTTTAGTTGAAGAGCTGAAACTCAAAGCAGCTTCTAGACTTCAGTTTCACCTTCAAAGCTACGGACCACAAAAGTTATCCTGGAACGAGGGTTCCACAGCCCAGGCGAAGACTTGGCAAGTCACTCTGACGCACCTCCTCCCGTTCAAAGAACCTGAGAACGGGCTTCCCCGTGATGTGAGGCCGACTCCCGTCGTTGTTTTTTCAACGGCTCCGTCCTGGGAAAACCTTTCACGACTATACGGAACCCTTATCGATCAAAAAATTCAGGAGTCTCCTGTTAGTCTTCCCCCAGGAATATCCCCCGCTTCTGGCTTGGACGACACGGCAGTCCAATTGATCAGGTGGGTCAATTCTCAGGTACGCTACGTTGGTCTGGAGCTAGGTCAGAACTCCATCGTTCCCTACACTCCCCAGGAAATTCTTAAAAGAGGTTACGGTGACTGTAAAGACAAGGCAGTCTTGTTGACAGCCCTCCTGAGAAAGGCCGGGTACAAGGCGTCTGTGGCACTTTTGTGGGATGGGTCAAACTCTGACATCTTTCCTCAGATTCCTGGCCTTGACCAATTTGACCACGCGATTGTCTGGGTTGACTCAAAAACCCCCTTATGGCTTGACCCAACTTCGGATTATAGCCGAGATACCACCTTGCCACCTTGGGACCAAGATCGCCAGAGCCTAGTCACAAAAATAAAGGGCGGAACCTTACTCACGACTCCCCGACCCGTACCTCAAACCGTCACAGAAACCCGCAACTACACTTTGGGAGATTTCGGAAGGTGTTCTGTTGAGGAAACAACTGTTTACAATGGAGGCCTAGACGTTTACTTTCGGCAGAGGTACGCGTTTGCTGACCCCGATGAAACTCAGAAAAAAATGATCAAGTACGCCGAAGCTGCTTACGGTGGGAAACTGAACAGTGTTTCCTTTTCACCTCCCAAAGACCTTGATCAACCCTTTACCTTTACCGTCAAAGTGAACAATTCAAACCGCGCCTGGACTGGTGATACCGAATCCAAAATTGAGCTGAGACCTTCCTACCTTTTGACCTGGATTGACTCGTCCTTGAGCGACCCGCAAGCCCCTGTGCGCCGAGAGCCCTACAGCAATGAAATTCCCCTTATTTTTCACTGGGTCAACATCATCCACCCACCATTAGGTTTTGTTCTTCGTCGTATGCCCGAATCTTATGAAAAAGACTACGGGAAATTTCATTTAAGCCGGAAGGCTGCGGTTCTACCCGACGGTTCGCTCAAGATCGACTGGTTTCTAAAATCCCCCCCGGGAGAAATCACAGCCGTTCAGTTTGAAAATGCCCGCAAGGCTTTTTTGGCCGACACCGAAACCTTTGCTCCATTTGACGTCGTGTTTGATCTCGAAGGTTATAAATCCTACAAAGAACACCATTTTCGTCTGGCCTTCGACCAGTACCGAACCCTCATCGAACAGAATCCCAAAAACGCTATGGCAGCTGCTCGGTACTCGCAACTACTTTTGGATGCAGGATTCACCGAAAAGGCTGTTTTTTGGGCAAGGAAGGCCGTTGATCTAGATCCAAAGAGTACTCGGCTCTACGCTAACTTGGGGTGGGCCCTAGAACATGACCCCATTGGCCGTCATTTTGGTCCAGGCTGGCAACGAAATCAAGCCCTCGCCGCTTACCAAAAAGCCATGGAGGTGGACCCCAAAGACTGGCGGCTTCACTTGAGTTACGCTTTGGTTCTGGAACACAGTGCGGCAGGTTTGCGTTACTCTGACCCTGGAGACCTCAAGCTGGCTCTTCAGCAGTACGATCAGGTCACGCCTCAGTTGCCCGAGCAAGGTTTTGAAGCTAACCCAATTTTTGAACTCTACCATCTGGGACGCTTGGAAGAAGCTCTGCACAGAGCCGAACGCCTTTCCAAGCCCATCGCCAAATGGGGTTTCATCCTGGCGATTTTATCCATCCAAAAGGGGAGCTCGTCCGCGCTATCCCAGGTTTCCAACTGGGGTTTGGACAATGTGACGCTCATAAAATCCGAAGAATTTGCGGCAGAACTCCTCATCCAGGAACAGCACTAC
>JABEVL010000086.1 GCA_013043995.1 Spirochaetales bacterium
GCCGTGTCCTGGTCAGCCGCCCCGTGATCCCCATGGGAAAAGACATCGGCTACCTCCCGGGAAACAAGGACGAAAAAATGTCCAACTGGATGCAGCCGCTTTTTGACAACCTGGATTTCCTGATTGCCCAGGCCCACTCGCAGTCGATTAAGTCTTCTGACCAGCTGGTTAAAAGCAAGATCATCGAGATCGAGGCCCTGTCTTTCATCCGGGGCCGGAGCCTGCCGAACCAGTTCATCATCGTCGACGAGGCCCAGAACCTGTCCCCCCACGAGATCAAAACGATCGTCAGCCGTGCGGGAAAAGACACCAAGGTCGTGCTGACCGGCGACCCCTACCAGATCGACAATCCCTACCTCGACTCGGCCTCCAACGGGCTGACCTACCTGGTCGAGGCCTTTAAGGGGCAAAAGCTCTTCGGCCACATCTTTTTGGACAAGTCGGAGCGCTCCGAACTTGCGGAGCTCGCCGCCGAACTCTTATAGGTAAGGAAGAACTTGCTGGGCGTGGTTCTCCGTATCGACCTTTTTGAGGATTTTGACGACCTTGCCCTGCTCGTCCAGGATGAAGGTCGTCCGAAGGACTCCCACGCTCTTTTTCCCGTAAAGGGATTTTTCACCCCAGGCTCCCCAGGCTTCCAGGACGCTGTGGTCGGTATCGCACAGCAGGGTGAACGGAAGTCCGTACTTGGCCTGAAACTTCTGGTGCGAGACGGCGTCGTCCGGACTCACGCCGAGTACGACGGCGTTTTTTCCTGTGAGGAGGTTCCAACCGTCGCGAAGCGCACAGGCTTCTTTGGTGCACCCCGGCGTGTCGTCCTTGGGGTAGAAATAAAGAACGACTTTCTTGCCCCGGAAGGAAGAAAGGGTCACGGGTCGTCCTTGGGCGTCGGGAAGGGTAAAATCAGGGGCTTCTTGTTTTTCCTGAATCATGGGGGCCTCGCTTGTGGCTTGAATTTCAGAAATTTTTTTCCTCAGGGCAAGTTTTTAGTCTAAACTGGTGTCATGGAGCAAAATCGAAAAATAATTCTGGTCCTTGACGATGAAGAAACGATCCTGGCCGTATTTCAGGGGCTTCTGGACTCCCTGGGTTACGAGGTTTTTACAGCTCAGGATGGGGTGCTCGGGTGGATGCTCTACAAGGAAAAACGTCCCGACGCTGTTTTTTGCGATCTTTTGATGCCGGGCATGGACGGTTTGGCCTTCCTGGCCAAGGTCAAGTCCGACAATCCCTTTCTGCCCTTTATTGTTGTTTCGGGAAAGTCTGACCTTGAGGACGCCGTCGAAGCCATGCGGAACGGTGCCTGGGATTTTCTTGTCAAACCCATAGATGGTCCCGAGCAACTTCAGTCGAGCCTGCACCGCGTCTGGGAGCGTGCTTCGTTCCTCAAAATGAGACGCGAGTACCAGGAGGAGCTCGAGGCCGCCGTCCGAACTCGAACGGCAGAGCTCCAGCACCGTGTCAAAAACAACCTGCAGATCATCCTCATCCTTTTGGATCTTCAACGTGAGAACACCCTGAATGTCGAGGCCCGGGAACTCCTTTGGGAAAGCCAAAACCGTATTCATGCCATGGCCCAGATCCAGGATCAGGCGTTTGACGGTGAAAAAAAAGGTTTTTTGCTGCTGCGGGCTTTTCTTTCGGGGTTGGTGTGGCACCTGGTGGCGGCCTCGGGCTGGGAAGACGTTCTGTCCGTCGAGTGGGACATGGAAGAAATCGAAGCGGGTGCGGGGAAGGCTTTTCTGGTCGGCCTGATCATCAACGAGATCGTGACGGCGCTCCTGACGATCGACGTCCCCAGACCTCAGCGGGCGAGCCTGCGCTTTCAATGCCGAAGCCAGGGTGACGGCGGACTTTCAGTCAGGGTGAGCGATAGCTGGGGGGCTCTCCGGGAGTGGAACCCGGGCATCGGTTCGCTTTCACTCAGCACGACCATGTTAAAGATCCTCGTCGAGCTTGCGGACGGGCAGATGAGCTACGATTCCCATTCCCACGAGATCGCCGTCGTCTTGAAAAGCAGCGACAGGCTTTCTGGTGACTTTGGATCCCCAGAGGGGCCGAACGCGAAAGATGGCCCCGGCCTGTCGGCTCAAGAGGGACAACCCTCGTGACCAACGACTCGCGGCGTTTCCCCCGTTACAGCATCCTCGCGATGGTCCGCCTGGACTACGGCAAAGAGGCGGGCGTGGAAGCCTCAACCCTCAATTACAGCCAAAACGGGCTTTTGTGCAGGACGAAGGAACCCCTGGCCCGGGGGACAAAACTCAGCGTTCTGCTGGACGTGGACGGCTCGGGCTGGAAACTGGCGGTTGACGCCGTTTGCGTGCGTGAAGTCGGTCTGGACGACGGTTCGTACGAGGTTGGCCTTGAAATTCTTGAAATTGCCTCTGAGGCCCATCAGAAACTTCTCGACTTTTTTTCTAAAAAAGCCGGGGAAAAAAACTAGTCGAAGCGTTCAAGATCGTTGACCTCGGCGAGCTTTGTGGCGACAATAACGCCGTGGAAAACCTTTCTTCGCCCCGTGCCGTGTTCCGCACCTCTTTTCAAATGCGCTACTCGGACGCCGATGCCGGCGGTCGGCTCGGACTTTCGGCCCTGCTGGATTACCTTCAGCAGACGGCGGGGGACCAGACCGAGACCCTGGGTTTCGGCTACCGTGACCTGCTGGCCCAGAACGTTTTTTGGGTCTTGTCGCGTTTGAGTGTTCAGATCGACCGCTGGCCCGTCTGGCCTGGCGTCGTCCACGTCGATACCTGGGCCCGGAGCGTGAAGGGCCTGTTGGCCTTTAGGGATTTTCGTGTTTCCGACAGCCAGGTTTGCGCCCGCGCCAGTTCAGCCTGGGTGGTGCTCAAAAATCA
>JABEVL010000087.1 GCA_013043995.1 Spirochaetales bacterium
GTGCGGCCCCTTTCCCCCGTCACGCTTCACTTTACCCTGTCGCCGGCCAAGGCCGGGCGTCCTCCCGAACTTTTGGACGTGACACTCGTGAGTTCCAGCGGAGACCCCGACGTTGACCGCGCCGTCGTGTACGGTTTCAGGATGTCGGCGTTTGCCAACGGGACGGGGCAGGCTGCCAAAGGGGTTTTTACCTACGACTTTTCGGAAAAGTAAGAACTCAGGACGCCATTTTGGGCGGCCTGAGTCCACGGCGTGACATTGCCGAGTGAGTTTGTTATATTCCCGGCATGAAAATGAAACTTATCCCTGCTCTGATCCTCTGTTCGTTATGGATCTCGCCCGTTTGGGCCCAGAGCGACCTCACCCCGTCGATTCACCTCCACGCCTGGGGTCCCGAAGTTGACCTGGCCTGGCGTCCCCTGACCCTGATCCACGGCACTCAAACCACCTTTTGGCTGGGCGGCGAAGCCCTCTACCAGTCCTGGCTTTACTTTCACGACCCTGTGACGGGCCAAGCCCTGCTTGCCGCCGATCCCGCCCAGGCTTCGGTCAAAGAGATCAGCGGCCTATGGTTTGCGGGGATGGCCCAGGGGCTGGCGGGTCAGCTCGATCCTCTGGGGCCCGGCGGCCGCCCCTGGCAAACGCCCGACTTGCTGGAGGTTTATGCCTACTACCGCGGGACCGTCTACCACACGCTGTCGGCAGGCAACTACCTGGCGAATTCTTCGGCCCCTGACAAGAACGGCTGGTTGGAAACCGCGTTTCTGGGCGGGATCGACCTGAACTTATTGACCAAAACCGACAGGCATAACCTCAAACAGGGCTTTTTGCTGGAGGGGGCCGCAGAAACCGCCCCCCGGGGGATTCAGTCGGTTGCCGTCGACTATAACAGGACCACGGCGACCTTGCTGGGCTTTTTGCCGATTTGGGATCTTGACCCGGCAAGCCATAACAATACTGTAAGCGTTTTGGGGGGCTTTGCCGTGGCCTGGGACCACCTTTGGGGTTCGACCATTCCCGTCGAAGCCTTGCAGCTGATCGGCGGCCGGGCCCTGGGCGGAATGGGGGGCTGGACCCAAGGGGTCGGCGGACAGGTTAGGGGTCCCGAACAGGGCCGCTTTGACGGGACCGATAAGATCGTCGCCAACGTCGAAGTGCGCGTCAACCTGCCGGGCTTTGAGACACCCTTTTTGGCTCAAGACTACCTTGGCCTCAAGGTCCACTCGCTCTTTGAAGGTCAGGTCATCCCGGGTCTTGTGTTTTTCTACGACTACGGCTCCTGGAGCGGGCTGGCGGGGATCGATCCCGGTTACATCACGACCGCGGGAGCCGGTGTGTTCTTCAAATTCTGGGACCTGGGTTCTGTTGCCGCCTACGTTGATGACTGGTTGAGCGGCGGCAGCCCCTACCAGTCCACACCGCTTCTCTACACCCTCAGTCTTGGAATGCAGTTCTAGACTTCGTCGTCTTCGTCGACACCGATTTCGTCGATCATGGCTTGGGCCCGGGCGGCCCCGGCCAGGTCGCCGATTTGGTGGCAGACATCGCGGAGGTTGAACCAGGCGCTTTCGCTTTCGGCGTCGAGTTCGGCGGCCCGTTCAAAGCGCTGCCGAGCCGTAGAGAGGTCGCCCCTCAAAAAAGCCGTGACACCCCAGTTGTTCCAGGCGCGGGCAAACTCGGGGTCCAGCTCCACAGCCTTGCGGTAGTGCTCTTCAGCAGCCGAAAGTCTTCCCTGTTCGTCGTAAACCAGACCGATTTCGTTCCAAATTTCGGGTTTGTCGGGAGCCAGGTCGGCGGCTCTTTCAAAGGCTTCCAGGGCGTCCAAAAGACGGCCTCGCCGTTTTTCAAGGATGCCGAGGTTGTACCAGCCCAGCGGATGGGGATCGCGTTCCAGCCAGGACCTGAGCTTTTTGACTCCCGTGTCGACTCCGTAACGATCGAGCACCTGTTCCAGTTCCGTAAGCGGTTGCCATTCTTCCATGAAATCATTGTAGTGTGATCCTGGGCCGTGATACAATTCCAGAGTTCAAAATTGAGGTGATTCATGCCGGGAAACCGTATTCTCGTCGTCGAGGACGAAGCTAAAATCGCGAGTTTTGTGCAAAAGGGCCTTTCGGAAGAAGGTTACTCCGTTGAAATTGCCAGCGATGGGGCTTTAGGACTGCGCCGAGCCCTGGAGTCGCCTTTTGATCTGATCGTCCTGGACTTGATGCTGCCCGAAATGGACGGCTTGGAAGTTTGCAAGGCCTTGCGTCAAAAAGGTTTGTCGATCCCCATCCTGATGCTGACGGCCCGCGACGGCGTCGACGACAAGGTGCGCGGCCTTGACCTGGGTGCCGATGATTATATTACGAAGCCCTTTGTCTATGAAGAATTTCTTGCACGCGTCCGATCCAACCTCCGCAAGGCCCGTGACCGCGGTGATCCCTACATGCGCGTCGCCGACTTGGTTTTTGACACGCGTTTGCGCCGGGTCGAAAGGGCCGGCCGGCTGATCGAGCTGTCTTCTAAAGAAATGGCCTTGTTTCAATTCCTTCTGGAACATCGGGGGGAGGTTGTCTCGCGCAAGGAAATCAGCGAACGGGTCTGGGATATTCACTTTGACACCACGACCAACGTGATCGACGTCCACATCAACCGTTTGCGCAAGAAGATCGACTACGGGTACACCCCGCAGCTGATTCACACAGTTCGCGGTTCAGGTTATACGCTCAACGATGAATTTCTTCCGTAACAAGAGTATCCGTTTTGCCCTGACTTTTCAGCTGACGGCTTTTTTGTTCGTCATCCTCACCCTCTTTGCCGCGCTGATCCTCCAGCGCTTTCAGAACAACCTGGACGCGGACGCCGACGTCCTGTTGCGTTCCAAGATCGAAGGTCTGGAAGATTCGATCAACGTCTATTGGGATGTTTACCGCCGAACGCGCGCCGCCGAGGAGAACTTTCTCCAGGTGGCCCGCGACTGGATCGCCACGGGGTCGAGCAACTCTCTGATGAGCGGGCTTTTGGTGAGCATCTACCGCCCTGACGGGAGGCTCGTCGCCGATAACCGGCGTGACCTGAACGACTTCAAGTTCCCCAAGGAACTCCTCAGGAGAATCTGGAAAAAGAAACTCGTCTACGAGAACACGACCATCACGAATTTCATCGGCTTTCAGGTGCGTTTTCGAAGTTGTTTCGTGTACGTCGAGTCACGGCAACAGAACTACATCATCCACACGGCGTTGGAAATCAAGAAAATTGAAGAGCCTCTGGCTCAGCTCCAACTTGTCGTTTTTTTGCTCCTGCCCTTGTTTCTGGTCGTTGCGGCCTTTTTGGAGTGGCTGCTTGTCCGGCGTTCGTTGGGTTCTTTGGTCCGGTTTATGGACGAGGTACGGGGTATGGACGTCGTGCGGCTCCGCGATCCGTTTCACGCCGAAAAGTTTCCTGAAACCGAGATCCAGGACCTGGCGAAAACTTTCAACACGCTTTTGGCCCGGATCGAGGGGGCCTTTGTTCAGCAGCGCCGTGTTTTTGAGGATCTTTCACACCAGATGAAAACCCCTTTGGCGGTGATGCGCGGTGAACTCGAGGTTGCGTTGAAAAAACGGAGGACCTTGGCTGAGTACCGTGAGATCCTCGCGTCCAACCTGGAAGAAGCCGAAAGGATGTCGGCCATCGTGGAAAATCTGCTCAAGCTCGCCCGCTTCGACGCCCAGGAAATGAGGCTTGAAAAAACGACTTTCAAGGTGCGCGACGCTGTGATGGAGCTTCTTCCCCAGATGGAAAAACTCGCCAGTTCGCGTGAAGTGGGCCTCGAGGTTTTTTGTTCGGATGACCTGCTTCTCAACGCCGACCGGTTTAAGATCCAGCAGTCGCTTTTGAATCTTCTGGACAACGCGATCAAATACGCTCGTCCCAGGACGGTGGTGACGATCCGATGCTACGAGACGGAAACTGAGGTTTGCTTGACGGTGCACGACGATGGATCGGTCATTCCGCGTGACGAAATCGGTCAGGTCTTCGAGCGATTTTGGCGTTCGAAGTCGACCATGAAAGAAAAGGGCTACGGTCTGGGCTTATCCATCGTCAAGGCTTTGGTGGAAATGCAGAACGGCCAGGTTTCTGTCAAGAGTTCGGCAAAAGCGGGGACGGAGTTCACCCTGAA
>JABEVL010000088.1 GCA_013043995.1 Spirochaetales bacterium
GCACCTACCAGACGCCCTTTTCGTAAAACCGCCGCTGTATCACCGTAACGCTCAAACTCTCGGAATTTGTGAGTGATCAAAAGGACGGTAAGTTCTTTAGCCTGAACCTTTTCTTTCAAGAGTCCTAACACTTCATCCGCTTCGTCGGGGGTTAAGACCGAGGTGGGTTCGTCCAAGATCAAGATCGAACGTTTATGAAAAAGTTGAATCAGGATTTCCAGTTTTTGTTTTTCCCCGGCGGATAAGGCGCCCACCGGAACTTGAACAGGAAGCTGAAAGGGCATGCTTCTCATCCACAAGGCCAGCGCTTTGCCTTCTTGCTCTAAGGAAAAGGCAAGCGGAAGATCCTCGCGTGAGAGCAAAAAGTTCTCGAGTACCGTCAGGTTATCGGCAAGTGTAAAATGTTGGTAGACCATACCTAAGCCGACCTGATGAGCTTCTCGGGTTGAATTGAAGGCAACTTCTTTTCCGTCTACAATCAATTGGCCCGAGGTCGGTTTCTGGTATCCAATTAAACATTTGACCAAGGTGGATTTTCCTGCACCGTTCTCCCCCAATAGCACGTGGAACTTGTGGGGTTCCCAAACAAGATTGACGTCCTCGAGAGCCAAAAAGGAACCGAACTTCATGCTGAGGTGGACAAACTCAACAGCCGGTGTGCGGGTCATAACCAGCCTTCCCAAAGGCTCGCAACAGCTAAAGAATCTGAAACTGCGCCAAAGACGCCATTTTGCATCAGCACCATGGCACAGGCTGCCTCGTGGTTTTCCATCGCCGTAGCGCCTGTGCAATCTTCGAGCAAGAGACATTCGTAACCCCGATCATTGGCCTCTCGCATCGTGGTATGGACACACACGTCTGTGGTGATACCGGTTAAGATCAGGTTGCGTATTCCTTGAGTTCTTAAGATCAGGTCAAGATCTGTGGCATAAAAAGAACCTTTTCCTGGTTTGTCGATGACAATTTCACCCTCTTGAGGGGTAAGCTCGGGAATAATATTCCACCCCGGTTCACCTCGAACAAGGATTCTTCCACAAGGGCCTGAGTCGCCGATCCCGGCCCCGATTTGACGGCTTCGCCAACGTTTATTGGCAGGTAAGTCAGAAAGATCGCTTCGATGACCCTCTCGGGTATGAATGACCAGCACCCCAACTTTTCTTGCCAAGGACAACAGATTTTGAAGGGGTTTGACCGCACGTCGGGTATTCGAAAGGTCGTAGCCCATTTTATCGACGTAGCCTCCCTTGCCACAAAAATCTGTTTGCATATCGATAATAACCAGAGCTGTATTTTTACGAGTTACATCGCCATCAAAAGGCCAGGGATAGGGGCGTGAAGAAATGAACATAGAATCTCTCCTTTCGACTGAATCGGTTGATCGACAGCGCTCTGCCCTTGAACCGTGGTGCACCTCTTCAGGTGTGAACCGATAACTCTGCCGGTCGTCCCGAAACGCCGCGTTTTTTTCCAGAGGTCAGAATCATGAGCCCTAAGGCCATCAAGGCTGGGACTGTACCAAAGAGATAGAAGCCTTGGCTGAGGCCCGCAGCTTGTAGGGCGGCGCCTAGACTCCCAAGGGCACCAAAAAGCAGGCTGGTTACCAAGCACAGCAAGGGGTTCCAGCGTGAAAAGATCACCAAAGCAACGGCTAAAAGCCCCTGTCCTGTTGAAAGACCTTCAGTCCATGTTCCTGGGTAGTACAGTGACAAAAAGCTTCCCCCGATTCCTGCCAAAAACCCGCCGGCAGCAGTAGCTAAAAGTCGAACCCGCTCGGGTTGAATCCCTTTGGCGCGTGCGGCTTCGACGTTTTCACCGCAAAGTCTTAAAATGAGTCCCCACCTGGTCGAAGCTAAAAACCACGCCAGCAAGGGGGCTAATACGACTCCAGCGATAAACAGGACGTTGATTTGAAGAGCCTCTTTGAGGGCGGGATTCGTAGTCCAAAAGCCAAGGTCGATGGCGGGTAAATGGGGGGCCTGCGGTTGGATCAAAGGTTTTCCGAGGTAGAAAGCGAGCCCTGTACCAAAAATCATGAGGGCGATCCCTACAGCGATAGAACTCACCCGGCGAAAAGAACAAAGCCAAGCGTGGAGGGCCCCCATCAAAAGTCCGGCACCTCCTGCCGCGAGCACTCCGACAAAGGGATTGCCGCTGAACAGACTAGCGCCGAATCCCGTGACGGCACCCATCATTAAGGTTCCCTCCAGCCCGAGGTTCACTCGACCAGCCTTTTCAGTTAGGGTTTCGCCAAGGCTGACGAAAAGGTAGGGCGTGCTGGTCTTAATCGCCCCACCCAGCAACGCGATGAAGATTGCTCCCACCGCAGAGTTTGAAGTCGACAGGTTCACTTGTTTCCTCCCGAAGGGTCTCGTCTAAAAGCCTCAGCCCATAAGACGCTTAAAAAAAGCAAACCCTGAAACACCGAGATGGTCGCGTCGGGAAGGTTGTGGTCACGTTGAACAAACCCCCCTGAGGCCTGAAGTCCCCCCACGAGCAAAGCGACCAACAGAACGGCGAGGGGGCGTTGCCGTGCCAAAAAGGCGACGAGAATCCCCGAAAAACCGACTCCTGCATTTAACGAAGCGTTGGAGGCATGGTTGATAGCGGCAATCTGAATGCCTCCCGCCAGGCCCGCGCACGCACCCCCTACAGCGCAGGCTCCTACCACCAAGAGACTTCGCCGTAGCCCCAGGGTCGCACCAAGCCGTTCGTTTTCTCCTACAATGCGGGCGTCGAACCCCAGACGAGTCCTGAAAAAAACAAACCAGGCTAAAAGGCAAGCCGCGATACCCACAAGAAGTCCCGCATGCACCGAGGTTCCAGGAAGTGAGCTCATCAAGAATTCCTTGGGCAAGGGAAAGGTGGACGGTTCATTCAGCGACTGTGGATCGCGCAAGGGGCCTTCGACCAAAAACAAGAAGACTCCCCACGCCACGTAATACAGCAGTAAACTTGATATGGTCGGGTCGACGCCTCGCCATTGCCGTCCCGCCCCCGCAAGGCCGATCCAAAAGCCACCCGCGACAGCCGCGGCGGCCAAGGAAAGGAGCAACCCTCCTATTCCCCAACTAGGGGGGAGTGAAGCTCCTAGCACCGAAGTAGCAAGTCCCCCCAGAAGCCAAGCCCCTTCGTTGCCGATGATCACTAAACCCAGCTGGGCGGGAATCAGCGTGCATAACGCTGTCAAGAGCAAGGGAGCCGCACGGACTAGGGTGTTTTGCCAAGCAAACGAGGAGCCAAAGGCCCCAATCCCCATATCGGCCAGGACTCCCCAGGGAGACTTGCCTTGAAGTACGAGAAATACCGCAAAGAGAACCACGGCCGCGAGAATAGCACCCAGCTGAGCACCAATTCCCGTTTTTGAAACATTCCTTTTAAGAAGAGCGGCCGCGGTTACCATGTCACATTCCCGTCGAGCCGATCACGCCTTGAACCAAATAATTCATCTTTTCAAGAACAGGGTCGGTCTGGACTTCGCTGGTACCTGCAGGGATCACAACCTTGCCTGTATTGTCTTTCAGCGGACCTTTGAAGATTACAAACTCGCCCTTCATCATTTTGCCGAGTACTGACTCTATCTTGGTTTTTGCCGTTGCGCTGACACCTGGGCCAAACGGGGCCATCTTTACAAAGCCGTCTTTCATGCCCCCCCGAATAAAATGGGAGGGGTCTTTTCCGGCTTGAATGTCGGCAACAATGGTTTTATAGACAGCACCCCAGTTCCAAATGGCTCCCGTTAGGTATTCCTTAGGAGCTAAACTCGATTGGTCCGCGTGGTAGCCTGCCACGAAGACTCCACGTTGTTCGCAAGTCTGGACAATAACCTTCGGGCTATCCACATGCATCGTAATGACATCAATGCCCTTGTCGATCAAACTGTTTGCGGCGTTGGCTTCTTGGGTAGGCATGGACCATCCCCCGGTAAATACGACAGTTGTTGTTGCTTTAGGATTCACCGAACGTGCTCCCAGGGTGAAGGCATTGATGTTTTCAAGAACCTGAGGAATGGGTTTCGCGGCAATGAAGCCAAGTTTTCCCGTCTTGGATGCGTACCCTGCGGCAATGCCGTTTAAGTACTGACCTTCTTCGATATACCCAAAATAAGAGTAAACATTCGGCGGATCTTTGTCGGCTTGGTAGAGCCCCCCGCAGTGGAAAAACTTCACATTGGGGTACTTGAGCGCGACTTTTAAAACATGGTCCCAATAGCCAAAGGACGTGGCGAAAATGACGGAGACCCCGTCTTGAACTATCATTCCTTCCATGGCTTTTTCGACATCCACGGTTTCGGGAACGTTCTCTTGTTCTACAATCTTGACGTTGGGGAGCTGAGCGATCTCGGCGGCACCTTCGGCATGAGATTGGTTGTATCCAAAATCATCTTTGGGCCCCACGTACAAAAATCCAATCTTGAGGACCTTGCCTCCTGGTGATGCCTTTTGCTGAGATTGATGAGAGCACCCTATCAACCCTAGACCAGCTGTCAGCGCTGCCGCCAACAGAACGATTTTTTTTATCATGCGAAACTCCTTTAAGGCATCTCTCTGGAGGAAATACCGCTTATGTTCATGCACAAACTGTGCCAAAACTTCTCAAGAGTCTTTGACGAGAGATCTTTTTCTTTTCAGAGAAGGAAATAGATCGTGTCTCACTTGGTTTGGACCGTGAACATTGCTGGCTGGATATACTACATATTTTGTCGGAAATATAAAATTAAAATACAAATATGTATTTATTTTAAAATGGACCAGTGAACTTTTTTTGCCGTTAGCCGCGTTTTCTGCTTAAATGAACTGAAGTTAAAAAGAATCTCTAGGAATGGGATAATATTTTAAATATATATAATGAAATGAGATAATTGTTATATCTCCCCCTGAGGATTTTTGCAAAAGTGGTGTTCGTTCATGACATTTGAGGAGGGTAGAGGATTTTCTTCTCGAGATGTTGTATACATGCTTGTATGCAAGAGCGGGTTTTTTTACCTCAACAAGGTTCTTCCTTAGCTAGGCGAGTTTATCAACGGATCAAGGAAGATCTTTTGGAATTTCAGCTTTTACCCGGTGATCGCTTTACAGAAACCGAGGTCGCTGCCCGTGTGCAGGCAAGTAGAACTCCCGTTCGGGAAGCCCTGATGCGGTTAGAGCGGGAAGGGTACCTGCAGATGAAGACCCGAGCGGGATGGCAAGTTAAACCGTTCGACTTTCGGCTTTTCCAAGAATTGTACGACCTACGGTCCATCCTTGAACAGGCCTCATTAAGGCGCCTAGAAGAAGTTAAAACTATCCCTTCGATTAAGCTGCTTACGGCCACTTGGTTGGTGTCGCCTCTCGATCGACTCAGGGATGGGCAAAAGCTGTTTGGGGAAGACGAGGTCTTTCATCACACTTTGGTTCAAGCCGCTGGAAATAGCGAAGTAACCAGGATCCATCAAGAGATCACCGAGCGGATCCGTATTGTAAGGCGTTTGGATTTTACCAATCCCGATCGCTTGAGTGCGACTTACGATGAACATGGAGCGATCTTGGAAGCTCTCATGGCGGGACGGCGTGACGAAGCGTGCAGCATCCTCGAAGCTCATATCGCCTCGAGCTGTGCAACTGTCGAAACAATCACACTCGCGAAGATGGAAACAGCTCGTTCGCTACGTTATGAAATCTGACTTCCTAAGTTGACTTTGCTGAAAACAAGGCTGATTCTTAACCGAAGTGAAGGTAGACAAAGTGGGGAACTTCACCAGGTTCGTCAGTTCTTCGATGAACTCCCAGCCTGGTTAGTACACTCAGGGCTGCCTAAAATGCCTCCACGGGAAAAACGGTCTCCTGTGATTCCTCGTACTTGACTGATGAGGCTTTTCCACTCGACAAAATAGATGAGGCACACTGGAAATTTGAAGCTGACGGCCTCCGTGGGAAAATCGTGATTCAGCTTTGATGATGAAGTAAGTTTTGACACTCACGACGCGTCTAAGTGCGTCTCGTTGTTCTCGATGAGGGGGAGAAATGAAGCAGGTCGACGTTGCCGTGAAGGCTGAGATTTTAAACGGCTTGAAAAAGAAGCAAGCCCGTTTAGCGCCCAAATTCTTTTACGATCAAAAAGGGTCGGCTCTTTTCACCCAGATTACTAGTCTTTCCGAGTATTACCCCACACGCACCGAACTCGAAATCATGAATGAAAACTCCCCTGCCATTTTATCAGCTGTCGGGGCTTGTTCGACCGTCATCGAGCCGGGGGCCGGAGGCTGCGAAAAGGCAGAAAGACTGTGTCGGCTACTTCAAGTCCGGCGCTTTGTGGGAGTCGATATCTCGGCCGACTATTTGACTGCCGGAGTCAACAGGATGAAGTCGGTTCTGCCGGGTACAGAAGTGAGAGCGATACCCGGGGATATCACCAAAAGGATCACACTTCCCAAGGACATCCCTCGGGATAGGCGTCTGATTTTTTATCCAGGTTCGTCGATTGGGAATTTTGACCCCGAGCAAGCGGTGCGGCTTTTAACAAGGATGAGAAGTCATCTGGATGCTGAAGGATCTTTGCTGATCGGGGTTGATCTGATCAAATCGACTCAGGTGCTTGAAGCGGCTTACAACGACCAACTGGGGGTGACGGCGGCCTTCAACCTGAACATTTTGAATCATGTGAACAGTTTGATTGGAGCCAACTTCAACTTGGACGACTGGCGGCACGTGGCTTGGTTTAACGCGAGTAAAGCTCGTATTGAAATGCACCTCGAGGCACGTGGACCCACGAGGGTTTCCTGGCCGGGGGGAAAACGTTTTTTTTCTGTCGGAGAGCGGATTCATACAGAGAATAGTTATAAATACACTCCCGAAAGTTTTTCCGAGTTATTGAAGCGGGCGGGTTTTGACGAACAAACACCCTGGACGGACCAAAAAAGCTGGTACACCATGGTGCTGGCTCGACAAGGCTCAGTTTCAAGGAGGGTGGCCTCTTGAACAATTCACCGTCAAAAGACCAAACCCTGAAAGGCTTGTTTATTCGTGTTCGGGCAATGTCCCTGGCCTTAACGGCCCCGCTTTCTGCCGAAGATAGCTGTGTTCAGCCCGCAGAAGAAGCGAGCCCCGCCAAGTGGAACTTGGCGCACACCACGTGGTTTTTCGAAACCTTCATCCTTGAACGCTGGGAAAAACCTTTTCGGCCCTTCGATTCGGCCTTTAGGGTCTTGTTCAACTCTTATTACAATGCTGTCGGCGAAAAACATCCGAGGCCCTTTCGTGGGCTTTTGACCCGTCCCAGTCTTGAATTTGTCCTTGAATACCGTCACAAGGTCGATGAACGAATACTGCGCTTGCACGACGATGTCTGGGGTGAGCCCGAGTTTCAAAGCCTCCTGGAATTGGGTCTAAATCACGAACAACAGCACCAGGAGCTGCTTTTGACCGATCAAAAGCTGCTTTTTTCCCTCAATCCCTTGGCTCCGGCCTACCACGAGCGCCGCTTGACAGCTTCCTCGGGCGTCCCCTTGAGTTGGAAAAAGTTTCCCGCAGGGCTTGTCGAGATCGGGCACCGTGGGGAAGCTTTTGCTTTTGACAATGAAGCACCTCGCCATCAAGTTTTTGTTCAGGGCTATCAATTGGCTTCACGTTTGACGACAAACGCCGAGTATGCTGTGTTTGTCGAACAGGGGGGCTACGACGACCCCCAATATTGGTTGGCCGAAGGCTGGGATTGGCGCACCAAACAGGGAAGAACCCATCCTCTGTACTGGCGACCGCACGCACAAGGGTGGTCCGAGTTCACGCTTTCGGGATTGGTCGATCTGGACCCTAACAGGCCTGCGGTCCATTTGGGCTATTTTGAAGCAGACGCTTTTGCTCGGTGGGCCGGGGCAAGGTTGCCCACCGAAGCTGAGTGGGAGAATGCTGCCCAGACAGTTCCGTTCACAGGTCACTTTGCCGGTAGCGGAGAGTTTCACCCCAGGGCTGCTCCCGAAGGTGAGCTGGTTCAAATGCTGGGGGACGCCTGGGAATGGACGTCTTCGAGTTACGCACCTTATCCTGGTTACCATGCGGCCTCGGGAGCTGTAGGGGAATACAACGGGAAGTTTATGGTAAATCAATACGTTCTGCGTGGAGGGTCGTGTGCCACTCCTGACGATCATGTGAGGACAACGTATAGAAACTTTTTCCCGACGTGGGCTTGCTGGCAGTTTTCGGGGATCCGCCTTGCCCGCGAAGCCTAAGGAACTCTAGTGAAAGTTAAAACTGAGCGAGAGAGGATACGAAATGCAAAGTCTGTTGAGAACGAAAAAGCATAAACGGCCCGCCCTGGGCATCATGATCCTGGGCTTAGCCCTGGCCAGCAGCTTGCTCGCGTGTACAGCCGGGTCAAACGGAAAATTCCTCATCGTGGGTTCGAAAATGGATACCGAGGGAGGCCTGCTGGGTCAGATGATCAAGCAGGTTCTTGCTCACCAGGGGTATCAGGTAGTTGACCGCCTGCAATTGGGCGGTACGGCCATCGTCCGCAAAGCCATCATGGAAGGTCAAATAGATATTTATCCCGAATATACAGGAAATGGGGCCTACTTTTTTCATCAAGAAGGTCAGTCGGTATGGAAAGATCCCCAGAAAGCCTGGAAGCGCGTCCACGACCTGGACTTGGCCCAAAATAAGCTCGTCTGGTTGCCTGCGGCCCCTGCCGACAATACATGGGCCATTGCCGTTCGTGACGCTCTTGTTCAAAAGGCTCACCTGAAAACGCTGACTGACTTGACTGCTTATCTCAATAAGGGGGGAACTTTCAAGCTGGCAGCGTCAGAAGAATTCGTCAACAGTCCGGCCGCCCTTCCTGCTTTTGAAGCGGCGTATGGGTTTCACCTTCAGCAGCGACAACTCTTGATCCTTTCAGGCGGCAACACGGCCACAACCGAGAAAGCCTGCGTTGACGGCACCGATGGAGTCAACGCGGCTATGGCTTATGGTACAGACGGGCAGCTGGCGGCTTTTCGCCTCGTGGTTTTGAAAGACGATAAGAACGTTCAGCCCGTTTACCAGCCCGCCCCTTTGGTGCGCCAAGCTGTCTTGCTGAAACATCCCGATATTGCCCAAGACCTAGCTCCTGTCTTTGCTGGTCTTGATCTCAAAACCTTACAGACCCTGAATGCTGCGATCGTAGTGGGCGGTCAAAGTGCTTCATCGGTGGCCCATCAATGGCTTGTCTCGCAAGGTTTGCTACCCTGACGGTTCCCCGGGGTACCTTGCGGCCGCATTCCCTTAGTCCACGTTCCGATCTCCGTCAAGACGTTACCTGGGCAAGTGCGGTTCTCTTGTTCCTCGTGTGGGCCCCGCTCTATCAACTGGATCCGAATCGCGTGACTCAAGGTCCTTTGGTCTATTTCTTTCAGCTGCTGGCGACACAAACGTTCCCCACCTTGAGCCTCGTGGCGGGGTTAGTCCTGGCGGTTGTCCTTCCTGTTGACTACCGCTCTTCCCTCGTGTTCCTCGTAGCTCTTTTACTGGGGATTCTTCCGGCCCTCGTTTGGCCTACTTTTGCCGAACCTGCGCAGTCAGCAAGGGTCGCGCCGGCACTGGGCTTTTGGCTGTTGGAAGGCGCTTTAGTGTGCCGGCTTTTGCTTGGTCAAGTTTGTAAAACGCGTCTTAATGTGTTTTTCTGGGGCTTGGCCGCTGTGATCTTCGGGGTGCTGATCGCCGTAGGTGACTTTGGCGCCCTGTCGTTTGTAAAAGAAGCCGCCTCAGATCCTCAGAGGATTCTTGACGAACTCGGACAGCACTTGGCTCTTACCTTCTGGCCTGTAGGCTTTGCGGTAGTCTTGGGTTTCCCCCTGGGGGTAGTGGCCTTTAAGGCTCGCTGGGGGAAAAGCTTGATACAATGGGCGTCGGTGATCCAGACCGTGCCTTCGATCGCTTTATTTGGTCTCCTGATGATACCTTTGGCGGCCTTAACAAGGTCCTTCCCTTGGCTGAAAGACTGGGGCGTCGCTGGTATCGGAGCCTTTCCTGTCGAAATTTCCCTCACCTTGTGGGCTCTTTTACCCGTGCTTTCGGGTATCCATGCTGGGTTGGCGATGGTTCCACCCGAGGTTGTCCGCTCTGCAAAGGGCTTGGGTTTCTCCTCGCGTGAGATTTTTTGGCAAGTCGAACTCCCCTTGGCCATCCCTTCGGTCTTGGCTGGTTTTCGTGTGGCCGTCGTTCAAACTGTAGGCAATGCGACTTTGGCTCCGCTTATCGGCGGCGGCGGCTTGGGATGGTTTATTTTTCAAGGTATCGGCCAGACTTCGAGCGATATGGTGATCCTGGGGGTGCTCCTTGTTTTGTTCGTCACTGTGGTGCTGGATCAGCTTTTGAAAGGTCTTGTTACCCTTAGCCATCGAGGGGTCGCTCATGTCAATTCTTGAGTTTGTGAACGTCGATTATTCTTATGGCAGTGTGCCGGCTGTACAGAACTTAAGCTTCATGTTGGCCGAAGGCGAAGTCTCTGTTTTGGTGGGTCCTTCGGGTTGCGGAAAATCAACAACTCTGCGTCTTGTGAATCGTCTGCTTGAACCGACCTCGGGCACCGTGTACTACCAAGGTCAGCCCTTGCGCGACTTCGAACCTGAAGCGCTCAGGCGTTCTATGGGTTACAGTATCCAGGGCGTGGGGCTCTTTCCCCATTGGACGGTAGCACAAAATGTAGCGGCCGTTCCCCGACTTTTGGGTTGGTCCCCAAAACGTTGTTCAGATCGTACAAAGGAACTTTTAGAGGTCGTGGGTTTAGACCCTGTCAGTTTTTGCTCCAAGTTTCCTGCCGAACTATCAGGAGGTGAGGCTCAGCGTGTGGGAATTGCCCGAGCTTTAGCCGCAGACCCGCCCCTCCTTTTGATGGACGAACCCTTTGGCGCCGTTGACGTCCTTCAGCGCCATAAGCTTCAGCAAGTCCTTCTTTCAATACAGAAAAAGGTGAAGAAAACGATCTTGCTGATCACGCATGATTTGGACGAGGCGATATTGCTTGCTGATCGACTTTTAGTCCTCCGGCAAGGGCGGATTGCACAGGAAGGGCCCCCTGCTGAGCTGCTGCGCTCGCCTGCCTCCGATTTTGTAAGGGAGTTTTTTGGCCTCGACCGAGCCTTCAAACGGTTAATCCGCTTTCACGCGTCGGACTTTGTCGAACCGCTGGATGAAGAAAGCCGTTTAACCTTCGACGAGGGTGCTTCTCTTTCCTCCGAAACCAATCTTCGCGATGCGCTTTCCTTGATGCTTGCCCAGGGAAAAGAAACCCTGCTCGTCAAAGAGGGTTCAAGAATCCTGGGCCTGATCCGCAAGAGTTCCCTTGAAGCCCTCGCGGCCGAGGAGCCTCGGCGATGATCCGGGGGGGCGTCCTGGTGGTCCTCCTCGGGCTGTTGTCGGTTCCTTTGACCCTGGGCTGGATTTTGCAACTGCTTCTGGGTAAAGCTTCGGCAGTTATCTACCCCCTCGAAGCTCCTTGGGCTTTGATTTTAGAACATGGAACTCTTGTCACGGCGACCACGGCCGTCGCTTTACTTTTGGGGACTGCCGGAGCCGTGTGGGCTTACGCGAAGCCTGGGACGAACACAAGGAAAATGTTGAGTACCACAGGAGCTCTGCTGCAGACGGTACCGCCTGTGGCCTTTTTGGCTTTGGCGGTTCCCATCTTAGGTTTCGGTTCTGTCCCTGTTTTTTGGGCCTTAGTCGCCTTTGCTGTTTTGCCGATCTTTCACGGAACCTTGGCCGCTTTGGACTCCCTACCCCCGGGGATTCAAAACGTGGCCGTGGGCTTGGGGTTTTCTCGTTGGCAAAGACTGATCCAAATCGAACTGCCCTTGGCCGTTCCAGGGATCAAGGCGGGGCTCGGCACCTCTGTTATGATCAACATCGGGACAGCAACGATAGGGGCGACGATGGGGGCCGGCGGGTTGGGGCGGCCCATCATCGCGGGGATCAGTGAGTTTCAATTCAGTTACCTTCTGCAAGGAGCGCTGACCGCCGGTGTCCTGGCGCTTTTTGCCGACTGGGCTTTGAGTTTCGGCTTCAGTTTTCGTAAGAGGCATGGAAGATACCGCGTCTAGTTGAGGATGTGACTGAGAAAAAGGAGTACAAGATGCAAGCAATCTGGAGAAACAAGGTGCTGGCCCATAGCCACCATACCCTTGTTATAGACGGGTATAACTATTTCCCTCCTGATTCAGTGAACCCTTCTTTTTTCAAAGACAGCAACACCACAACGACTTGCCACTGGAAGGGCGAAGCGCACTACAAACATTTGACGATTGACGATGAACTGAAGCTTGATGCCGTTTGGTATTACCCCGATCCTCTGCCAGCGGCACGCGAAATTCAGGGGTATTTTGCCTTTTGGAAGGGTGTTCAGATCGTAGAAGGTTGATTGTGGCCAATTTCTTTTTTTGGCTTCGTTCCCTGGGCAACGAATTCTGTCAGCCTCTGAACTATGTTTTGGCATTTCTTGTGGGTGTGCTGATTAATACGTTGCAAACCGAAAATCCGTTTTCGTCACTGGCGGCGTTTCTTGTTCCTGTGTTTGTCCAAGCGTTCTCCAAGTCATTTCTCAGGTATTCGCAACGTCACCAGCAAACGCTTCTCCGCTTACCTGGGGAACGCTTGGCCCCCGCGTTTGTCATGGACAAAAGCGGTTATATCCTAGCTTCGGCGGGCTGGACCAAACAGTTTCTCCAAAAGGATAAGATTCAATTTTTCCAAGAACTTTTTCCGAGCGAAAACCAGCAAGATCTTCTTATTCCTGGAATGAGTGTAAGAGACTGCCCTCGTGCAGGCTGCAAGTACCTGGTCCGCATTCAGGAAAGCTCAAAAGATCTTTTAGTCTGGTGCGAAGATGGGGAAGTATTTGTAGGAAACAACCTGCCGACAACTCTAAACCGTTCTTAACATGTACTTGATGTCGGATACAGCGGTGGGGTAGGCCCAGGGGAGTTTTTCGAGCTGCGGAGCCGGAAGGTCAGCCGCCATGGCCAGGGCGAAAATATTGATGACTTCACTGCTGTTGTGGCTCAAAAGATGAGCCCCAAGAATTTTCTTCGTAGAACGTTGAATCAAGACTTTGTACCCGCTGTGCCTTTGTCCAATCCGTTGACTGCTGATCCATTGCGAAGTGTCACTGGCGTTGACGATAAGATCCTCACCGTATTTCTCTCCAGCCGCCGTTTCGGATAAGCCTACGCTGGCCAAGGGAGGGTTGCTAAAAACAGTTGAAGGAATCACGAGGGAAGAAAAGGGCGTAACACAACTGTTGTCACCCCTGTTCAGCAAAACCTCGGCCACAACCTCGGCCATGCCGTCGGCCACGGGGGCCAACATGGGTAGCCCGGCAACCGAGTCGCCTACGGCGAAGACCTTGGGGTTACTCGCGCTTCGTCCCCAGGCGTCCACGCGGATTCCTGAACCTTTGAGCTCCACGTTTCCGGCTGGACAATTCAATTCTGCAGTTCGCGGTACGCGCCCCGTAGCGTTAAGAACGACCTCGGCTTCCCAAGCGTTTCCCGCTGTGTCGGTGACACGCAATCCTCCAGGAGTTTTTTCAATGCTGGCCGCTGAGCTTTCCGGGACATAGCGTATCCCCCGAGATTGAGCGGAAGCCAAAAGTTGTTGCACCAAGCCGGGGTCAAAAAGGGGGAGTGGAGAAGCGTTGCGGTCAAGAATCGTGACACGTGCCCCATAAGATGCCGCGATGTGAGAAAACTCAAAGGCGATATAACCCGCCCCCAAAATTATCATACTTTGCGGAGCCTGTGCCAGCGATAAAAAATCTTCACTGTCAAGGGTCAGTTCGATCCCCGGAATCTGGGGGACCCGAGGATCAGAACCGCAAGCCAACACCAGAGAGTCAAACGTTAGTTCTGTGATCGCGGTGGTTTTGGCTGACTCGCTGGCGCGGCGAAATTGTGAAGGGATCACTTGGAGGGAATCGGGCGAGTTCAAAACTGCTGTTCCCTGAAAAACATGAATTCCCAAGCTTTTTAAGTAAGCGAGAGTATTTTCAGGAACTGTGTCCGTAAAACGATTTTTGAGGGCGAGGGTCTGTTCCCATTGGGGAAGTGGCAAACCCTCTAAACCTTGAGCTTGCAAGTCCCGCGCTCCGTCCATAAGCTCACGGTTGACTACAAAGTATTTTTTGGCAGTACACCCCCGCAAGGCGCAGGTTCCTCCTAAGGGGCGATCGTCAATGAGGGCAACGGAAATCCCCGCTTGAGCCAGCTTTATGGCCACAGTTTGTCCCGAAGTGCCCGAGCCTACGATCACTACAGAATAATTCACAGTATTTTCCTTCTATTTTGAATCGAAAGTTAGACGTGGTGGATACCGCGACACTTACTTAAAAATACGGAGATTTTTTCTAAAGGGATTTGATGAAAAGCTTTTGAAGTTTTTCTTTGAGATAGGTTACGGGAAGAACTCCCGTAGCAACTCCCGAGATTTGAAACAGGCGGCAGGTGTAATGTGAACCTTGGGGCACGCTTTCAGTATAAGCGTCTTTTCCCTCGATCAGCACGGTGGGAGACCCCTGGAAGTTTTTAAGCGCTGAAGTTTCAAAATCGGGGATTTCGACGATGGTCAATTCTTTCGGGTTGAGATTGAGCTCCGTAAGGGCCTGTCGAAGGTTGTCGACCGTCGCCGAGGCGTTGGGGCAACCTTTGAAATATTGAAATTCAATTCCTGTTTTTTTCATGATCAGACTGGATGGCTGCCAGCAAGGCGGTGAGTTCTTCGTGACAGTCTTTGCAACGGTTGAGGTGGCGGTAGACTTTGGGCAAAAGAATCTGAGGATCCTCACCCCTTTCCATAATTTCGGCGTACTGGTCTAAAAGTTCGTAGGTTTGCCCGCAGTCGAGCTCGTCATCTTCGGTCTGGCTGATCATGCCCATTAAACCGCTCACGTTGATCTGCATTTTGCTGGGAGCAACCGGCAATAAAAGGCTGGACCGAGAAGGTTTTTTATGAAAAAAACCGTGAAAGAGTTTTATGATTGTTCCTGCGTTTTGACTACTCACGTGACTCACCTTTATTAGAGACTTCGAAGGGAGGTTTTCTTTCGCTGTCAGGGTCGCTTTCCTCCTGAACTTTCATAAAGCCTTCTTTGAGCATCCTTTTTTTAAGCTTCAAACGAGCGTCGTGAAGCAACTTGTAAAGAGCGTTCCGGGTGGTCCCTAGTTTTTTCGACAAGGCATCTGCGGAAATCCCATCGAATGCCGCCGCCTTCAAAGCCCTCTGCTGACGCGTGGTCAGTTCCTCCCGCATCACCTTTTTCATCCAATCCAGCATCATTTGCCCTTCGACTCTTTCCTGTTCACGGTCAGGACTTCCTGGCTCATGGACAGAAGAAGATTGGCCAGGTTCATCGGTGGCTGTCAATGAATAATCTTTCCAACGGGCACGTCTTAACTCAGATAAAGCAACCCTCACGCTGATCTTGTGGGCCCAGGTGGTAAATCGAGACAAGCCTTGAAAATCGTCCAAATGTTTCAAGATGATGAGCAGTGCTTCCTGGATAAAATCTTCACATAAGCTGAGAAACTCGCGTGTGTCTTGGCGTACCCAGTTCTTCAGGGCTCCAGTCAATCCTCGGAGCAGGATTTTTCTGAGATCTGCGAGAGCTGTCGTCCGACACTTACCCGGAGACCTGAGATCTTGAAGCCACGTTGCATTGTCTCGTTCGGTCATGGGGCCTCGCGGTTGATGTAGGTTACCTCAAGATGATGGAAAAGAGAATTTTTTTCAAGGTTTGTTAGTAAGAATGCCGGACCACAACGACTCTATCAGGAGAATAAGGGTTTTGCCCTTAAAAAATTGAGGAGGATTGAGATGAAAAAGGTCTCGAGTATTTTAGCAATATTTTTTTTGGTGGGAACAGCCGCAGCGTTCGCCAACGGTCAAGCCGAAACTTCCAGTGGTTCTGCCGCGCCGGATTACACTGGTCCTATGGGAATGAAGGCCAACATGAGCTTGGTCGAGCCCGCAGACCCTTCCCAATACAACCTTGAAAACCTCGGGCCGAGTATTGTGCCCTTTACGACAGAAGCCGACGCCCAAGCCTTAGCCGCAACCGGACCAACGATTTACTTTTTTGCGGCGACCTGGTGCCCCCATTGCCAAGCGACGTACAAGGATATCCAAGCCAATTACAAAATGATTCCCTCTAACGTCCACCTTATTTTTGTGGACTATGACAAGGCTAATGCCCTGAAGGAAAAATATGGCATCACGATGCAGCATACTTTTGTCTTGATCGACCCGACGGGGGCCAAGAAAAAAATTTGGGTCGGTACAGAAACTGTAGCCTCGATTCTTAAGTCGGCAGGAATTTCCTCTTGAAGTAAGAAACCAGTAAGGGGAACTCGTGTCGAGTTCCCCTTTGATGGAAGTAGTTATGTTTGTTTTGATTGTTTTCGCATTTCTGGCAGGGGTTGTCACCATCCTTTCCCCCTGTGTGCTGCCGATTCTCCCCGTGATTCTTTCGGGTTCCATAGGTGCCGGCAAACTTCGACCTTGGGGCATCATCGTCGGCTTCATTGTGAGTTTTACGGTATTTACCCTGACCCTCTCGGCGATCGTTCAGGCCTTCCATGTCAGTGCGGATGTGTTGCGGTGGGTTGCAGCTGGTTTGATTTTTGTCTTCGGCGTCGTGATGGTTGTTCCTCAATTGAAAGATCTATTTTTGATGGCGGCTACTCGCCTGACCTCCAGAGCAACTCAGACGCCCCGAAAAAAGACGGGAGGTTTTTGGAGCGGTGTGGTTCTCGGTTTCAGCCTAGGTTTGGTTTGGACGCCTTGCGTCGGCCCCATCATGGCGAGTGTCATAACCTTGGCTCTGAGTCAGACGGTCGACCTTGGTGCTGTTTTGATCACCTTGTCCTACACCACAGGGACATCGCTTCCGCTTCTGCTGATCGTGTTGGGGGGACGGGGTTTGTTGAACCGTTTTCCTTCGCTGACCAAGAATACGGGCAAAATTCAGCGCGTGTTTGGGGTCTTGATGATTTTGACAGCCGTGGCGTTGTTTACCGGTGCCGACCGTATGATTCAGACCTGGCTCTTGGAGACCTTTCCCCAGTACGGTTCGGGCCTCACGTCTCTCGAACATCAAAAAGCCGTTCAAAATGCTTTGGAGGCCCGCGACAAAGCTCTTGGAGTTACTCCCTAGTCTGTTGATTCTCCCTATTCATGCTGTTTCTGGAGTTTTTACCATGATCCTACCTAATGAACTCGTTCCAGACTTTACATTTAAGAAATTAAACGGGGGTGTTGGTCAGCTGAGAGACCTCAAGGCAGAAAAACTTTTGTTGGTCATCGTCTATCGGGGATTTCATTGCCCAATCTGCCGGCGCTACCTTGGCCAGATCAACGCCCGTCTTGAGGATTTTCGCCAGCTCGGGGTTGAGGTTTTAGTGGTCAGCACCGATTCGCGGGAAAGGGCTCAACGGACGAAAAACGAATGGCAGGTCGACCAGATCGACCTTGCCTACGAGCTTTCTATCGAGAGTGCCCGCCGCCTGGGTTTGTTTATCTCGCGTGCCAAGGACTCTGCTGAGCCAGAGATTTTTGCCGAACCCGGTTTGTTTATTCTTCGTCCTGATCAGACCCTTTTTGCCTCTTCCATTCAAACGATGCCGTTTACTCGGCCGTCGATTGATGAGTTATACACGGCGTTGCAATACATCTTGGAAAAAAACTACCCTGCAAGGGGTGACGCATGAGCAACTTGGGTGTTGCCCCCCTCCCAGCGTTACTGGGAAAGTTCTTTTTCTGGATGACGAAACCCTTTCATTTTCTCAAAGACAATCCCGTGCTGTACCGGGGAAGACATTTCAACATCGTTTTCTTTGGTGTTTTTGCCGCCCTTGAAGCGATGAGCATCCTGCTGGCATTTGTGTTTTACTTGGGGCTTCGGGGGGCTGTTTTAGCCCCTGTTGCAGTTCCAGAGTTTTTGCTTTTGGTGGTTTTCGTGTGGATCGGTGCTAGGCTTTTTCACCTTTTTGCTTTGGGAAAAAAGTTTCTGGCTCAACCTCGCAAGTACCTCTTGCAAACGGGTTTCTATGTCCAAGGCGGTCTTGTAGGCCTGCTGGTCTGGTGTTTTCAGGCGGCCCCAGTCTTGCAAATATCGATTTTTACACTGATGGATGGTCTTTTGTGGGCGGGTGCTTTGGGCCAGTTTTGGGGACGTCTAGGATGTTTCAATTATGGTTGTTGTTTTGGCAAACCTACGCATCAAGATTGTGGAGTTAGTTACCATAACGAAGAAAGTAAGGTGCTGCGCTGGAGACCCGACCTAAAAGGGAAACCGTTGCACCCTACACAACTTTATACGGCGTACGCGAATCTATTCGTTTTTATCGTTTTTCTCTTCTTACTTCCTTTGAATCTACCTACGGGCTTTATTTCGATGTCGTTGTTAGCTGCCCACGGATTACTGAGAATTTTTATAGAGACACTGCGCGAAGACATTTACTTTCACGGAAAACGAAACGGCTCAACATTACGTTTCGCGTTGGCCAGTCTTGTAGCAGCGGGTCTCCTCGGTTTTGTCGGGCACCTCGTGGATCCCTTTTTTCTTGAATCCATTCCTTTTCGGCTTTCTCCCTCATGGAGTCATCTCTTCGTCATTGTCGGTTCTCGCCTCTACTTGGAAATAGCCATTCTTGGTGCTGGTCTCGTTGCCTTCTTGGGTTATGGAATCCACGGAAAAACATTGGGACAATTCCCTGTGCCGGTACAACTCGAAAACTAAGGGGTTTATTTTTGAAAAAACAGATTCTTGTTATAGGGGCTGGACCTTACGGAATCGCACTTGCAAACGAATTATGGAACAGGGGTATTGATTTTACACTGGTGGGAATTCCTTTTGAACTATGGCATGAGCACACTTTTCATCACAGTTCGTTGCGTTCAGATCGACACACGAGCGAAGTTTCCGATCCAGAAAACCGTTACACTCTCTCAGAATATCTACGTCGAACAAGCCCCACGGAAACCTCACTTCGCGGACGTATTCCGATTGATCTCTTTAGAGCTTACCTGAAGGATGTGGAAAAGCGCTTGCCGTATCCGCTTGTTCGTCAAAAAGTCACCACTCTTTCAGCAGTTCCTGAAGGTTTTACGGCCGTACTCTCTGACGGTGAGGAGCTTCTTTTTCGACGTGTTGTGGTGGCTGCGGGTATCGGTGCCCACCGCTACCTTCCCAGCGTACTGAGCCACCTCACACGTGAAAAGGTCGTCCACAGTTGGGATGTGCAGGACTTGGGAGCTTGGACAGGTTTAAATATTCTTGTTGTGGGAGCAGGGCAGTCTGCAGGGGAAAGTGTTGCTCATCTGAGCAAAAACAACAAAGTCACCTGGGTGAGGGCTCGGCCGCCTGTTTATTATTCGGAACCTTTAGATTTGCCCAAACCAATTTTTAAAGCCATATTGCAGGTCTCTCCTTTTTTTTATTTTTTGCCCTCTTATGTTAAGAAAATTTTTGGGAAAAAATTTGTAATTTCCACCATCACACCAGACCTGCAACCCGTTTTAGAAAGTCAGGAAGTGGTCCGAATTACCGCGCGTGTCGAGGAACTTAATATGGAAGAAGACAAAAAAAGTCCTTTTGATGTCATTCTTGCGTGCACGGGCTACCGCTATCATTTGAATAACCTGAGCTTTCTGAGCGGCGACCTTAAAAGAAGGGTCAAAGCGGTTCAAGGTGTTCCCGATCTGGACTTTAACTTCGAGTCAAGTGTTGCGGGACTGCACTTTGTCGGGGGAATCGCCGAGCCTTCTTATGGACCGGCTCAGCGGTTCATGATGGGCGCAGAACACGCAGCCCGCCGCTTGGGAAAGCACTTTTGTTGAGCCACGAACGTTGTCCCCTTCAGGAGGCTTCAGGACTATTTGGGGAGGTTCAGGTTTACCTTAAACGTCTTGATCTCCTTGCGTTTGGAGGGGGAAATAAGGTGCCTCGTTTTGAATCCTGGTTTGCTCGACACCCTGAAGTGAAGCGGGTCGTTCTACTGTCAGATCCCGGTTCCCATAGCATGACAACACTTTCCAGGATGCTGTCCAACTATTCCGCAACGGCAGTTTTTTTGGAGATTCACAAAACTTTGAACCCTTATACGGCTTTAGCCCGATCCAGGTACCTGGAAAACCCACGGGTTACTGTGCGTCAAGCATCCTTAGCACGGCAGTTGTGGCGTCACGCCAATTATGCGTTGAAAGCTAGAGATACGGGTACTTTAGGCTGGGGCGGTCAATTGTCAGGAGCTCAAGAAAGTTACGATCCCCTGTGGGCCGAGTGTCGCCAGCAATTGGGCAGAAAAGCAGACGCACCCCGCTGGCATTTGTTCCCTGTGGCTTCAGGGAACATGGTCGACGCTTTCCTTTCATTTTGTGATCGAACCGGATGGCCTCATCAAAAGGTCTGGGGGCTGATGACAGGCCCTGCTGTTTCTCGAACATGGTTAAAATGGAAGTATCGGAACGAATCGAGGATCCGCCTGACCACAACCCGGCCGTTGCCCTACACGCGCTACCTGGCCGAGGCCGAGGTCTTTCTGTCAAAAACCGGGGTCACTCTTGACCCCCTGCACTCAATTTACTGTGCACTAGCTTTACGGCAGAAAGCTCTGCCTTATGAAATGGAAGAGTCCCTCCATGGGGGAATCGTGTTTTGGATCACCTGTCCGCTCGTTGAAAATTTAAGAACTTGGGCCTAAAAGCCCTAGTCTTGGCTATTGTTAAAAGGATCGACGTTGGAAAAAGGAGACGGGCTGTTTTTGGCCTTGGTCCGTTCTCCCTGTTCTTGTAAGGCTTTTTGCTTGCTCAGGCGGTCCTTGAGCAGGGCCTGGGCCGAACGCTCCAGGTTGTCCATGCGGCGGCGGCGGCGGGCTTCGGGGTCGTTCGGATCGGTTTCTGGTTTTTTGGCCACGATGCGGATGCGTGCCTGGGGAAGCTTGAGTTTGGCCCCCGTCAGATCCGCTTCCCGGAAGCTTGTTCCCGCAAGCTCGCTGCCTGTAAGGTCGGCCCCCGAAAGGTCGCAATGGTCGAGGCAGGCACCTTCGAGCCTCGCTCCCGTCAATTTCATGCCCGACAAATACGCTCCCCGAAGGTCCGCACCGCGCAAATCGGCTCGGAAGCGGGGACCCATCGACGCAGAAAAATCGTTCCACAGGGCCGGGTCGCGGGTCTGCGACGCTTGAAGGAGCACCTTAAGGTGCTTGTCGTTTCCAATGAAATTCTCTTGTTGGGGGTTCACGGCCCAAGTTTACCCGGCTCAACGGAGCTTGTGCAACCCCGGGCAAGGAATTGATGATCCTGCTGGTCAGGGGTATGATAGGAGGTATGGCAGAAAACGTCATTTTACCCCCGAGCTACATCCGCTTTGATAAACGGCAACGTGAGGAATTTCTTTCGCAATTTGGCATTACAGCTCCTGCGCAGCGGGATCTGTTCCATCAGCTGTGTTCTTTCTGGAAACCGGTGATGGATTTCGACGCTTTTGTCGGTGCCCGTTTGGGACAATTTGACCACGTTGAAAACGAGCTGGTTGGCCTGATGGCCCGTCTGAAAACGGCCAAGTTGGGTCTTTTGACGACCCGCCGGAGCGAAGGCGGAGAACGCCGGTTTGATAAGATCATTCTTTGTGAAGAAGCCCAAGACCGCTACTGGTTTTATTTCCTCCAGGATCTTTTGGTCCAGGCCTGCGACAACCCCCATAATCCTTACCTGACGTTCACCC
>JABEVL010000089.1 GCA_013043995.1 Spirochaetales bacterium
TAATTCATCGCAGGATCAGATCGAGCTAAAAAAACTCGTTGCGAAGTAATTTCAGGCTTATCGGACAGATACTCTTGCACAATCTGATCAGCCGCCAACTGGTGTTTCATGTCTTCGAACAAAGGAATCACGTTAATGGTGTCAGGCTTGAACGGACCGATCCATTCTCCAATAGTAATATCCCCAGGTTTAAAAATCTTGTCCTGACGTGCAACAATGAAGTCTTTATAGTAGCGATAAATATGATCCACAGCCGACGCAGAATCCGTCATCGGTAAAATAACTTCAAAAATAGGCGCAACGTCTTTTTTATAAAACAGTGCGCTAGCATCAAAACTTCGCGGAATACTTTCCAAGGTTTCGACTAAAATCTTGGCTTCTGCACGTTCTTCTAAAGGGTTGGGGACGCGTAAAGTTAAGAAAACGTCTTCTCCAAGATGATGATCTTTAAAAAAATGCTCATAGTAGGTTAAAAGTTTTTTAACTACATACCCGTCAACCTCTTTTCCTTCGACATCCCACATCTGTTCATCGATACCCAGATGGGAAAAGGCATAATAGGCTTCTTTAACCTCATCTTCTCCACCGATTTTTTGCCCACTTGCAAAAAACGGAATATTAACATTATCCGGGTGCTGTGTACTCATAAGACGCGGAATAGGCATTAAGACACTCCTTTCACATTAACATAAAAAGATAAAACAGATTGGTCAATAAAGATTCTAAAGAGCATATTTTAAACGTGTTGACAAGTCAGCATAAATTAAACATTCTGTTTCAGAGGTAAATTATGCCGGAACAAAAAACACGCCGTCCCCGTTCTACGATCAATGCTTTGAAGATTGTAAACTCGCTCAGAGCTGAACAAGGCCTTCCCAAGGCTCTTCTGAAACCCAAATCGGTGGTCATATCACCAGCTGAAAAACAAGAAATCGCTCGTGAGGAAGCTCTGAAACTTTTTCCAGACCTTTCGGCCCCCGATTTCCTCTGGAATGAAAAAAATGCTGCTTTGCTGAACAAATCAGTCGAAGAGCGCATCAGCAGAATTAAAAGCGGGAAAGAAGAAAAACCCAAGGTCAATACCGTTCAAGAGTCCAAAACACCCCGCACCCGCACCAAGACAAAAAAGTAAAGCCTTGAGGCAAAGAAAGGGCAATGCCGCTCAAGTTCATTTTGACAAAGCCCTTTCTTTCACGCTATCGTCGGGGGTATGAATCAAATTCTTGAAAAAAGACGTCTTTCATCTGACGTCTACCTTATGCGCTTTTCAGCGCCCTTGATAGCAGAAGCCCGGCAAGCCGGGCAGTTCATCATCGTGCAAATCGACAGTCACTTTGGTGAACGAATTCCTCTGACAATAGCCGATGGCGACACGGAAACCGGTTCCGTGACGATCATTTTTCAGGCAGTTGGGGCGACAACCCGTCGATTGGCAGCAAAGAATGTAGGAGATTTTCTTGAAAATGTCCTAGGTCCTTTGGGTCAACCAACCCACATTGAAAAGTTTGGTCACGCAGTCTGTGTAGGCGGCGGCATCGGCGTTGCACCGCTTCACCCTATTGCCCAGGCTCTCAAAAAAGCTGGAAATAAGCTAACGATCATCGCAGGAGCCCGTACAAGAGACCTTTTGATTCTCGAAAATGAGATGCGTCATCTGGCAGATGAATTCCTCATTTGTACTGACGATGGTTCAGCGGGAAGAAAAGCACTTGTAACTCAACCGTTGAAGGAACTTTGCGAAGGCCCCTCCAAACCAGATCTCGTCGTGGCGATTGGTCCCCCGATTATGATGAAGTTCTGTTCCCAAACCACCCTGCCCTACGGCGTAAAAACGATGGTCAGTCTGAACACGATCATGGTTGACGGGACTGGGATGTGTGGCGGATGCCGTGTCAATATCGGAGGGAAAACACGCTTCGTTTGCGTCGACGGCCCAGAATTTGACGGTCACCAAGTCGACTTCGATAACATGATGCTACGGCTTCAATCCTACAAGGAACGTGAAGAAACAGATAAGCACAAGTGTCAAATTGGTCTTGACGTCACCACTGGACAGGGGGTCTAAAAATGCACCTGAATTCCCAACAAATCCAGCAGAAGGCCCTCGAACTTTGGCAGCTATGGAAGGATAGGACGCCCACCCCTAAAGAACGCTTGACGATTCCTGTCCAGGAAATGCCGAATCGAAATCCCTTAGAGCGACGCACCAGCATGGAAGAGGTCGCTTTAGGTTATTCGAGCGAACAGGCCCAACTTGAGGCCAACCGATGCCTCAATTGTAAAAATGCCCCCTGCGTTGAAGGTTGCCCCGTGCACATTGACATTCCAGGATTTCTTGTCAAAGCAGCCCGGGGAGATTTTCGCGGAGCGCTTGGGGTCATTCAAGAATCCAGTCTTTTGCCGGCAATTTGCGGCCGAGTGTGTCCCCAGGAAATCCAATGCCAGGCCCCTTGCACCGTCGCGAAAAGTCTTAAAGATCCTTCAAAGGCCGTTTCAATCGGCCGAGTTGAACGTTTTGTTGCTGACTGGGCAAGAGAGAAAACCTCAGACACGCAGGTTCCCGTCTGCGCCCCCCCGACTGGAAAAAAAATCGCAATCGTCGGTTCTGGTCCTGCGAGCGTGAGCGCCGCCGCTGACTTACGCCGTTTGGGTCACGCTGTGACCATTTTTGAAGCTTTTCATAAACCTGGCGGAGTTCTAATCTATGGGATTCCGGAGTTCAGGCTTCCCAAAGCCATCGTCGATCAAGAGATGACAAATCTTAAAAACATGGGCGTGGAAATTCAAACCAATTTTCTGGTAGGTCGGACCCGAAAGCTCAAGGACTTTCTTGAAAAAGATGGCTTTGACGCCGTTTTTGTCGGAACGGGTGCCGGGCTTCCCAAGTTTATGCACATCGAAGGCGAGAATCTTGTAGGTGTTTTTTCGGCCAACGAGTACCTGACGCGTTGCAACCTTATGAAAGCCTACGACCACGATCGTTCTGCGACACCGATTTACCGTTCTAGGAAAGTGGCCGTGCTGGGCGGTGGGAACGTCGCCATGGACGCCGCACGTTCCGCTCAGAGACTCGGAGCGGAAGAAGTATCGATCGTTTACAGGCGCAGTGAAGCGGAAATGCCCGCCCGACGTGAAGAGGTCGAGCACGCTAAAGAAGAAGGCGTCCATCTTTTAACGCTTTGCAACGCTCAAAAGATCCTAGGCGACGAAAAAGGTAGGGTTCGTGCCATCGAGACTCTAAACTACCAGCTAGGAGAGCCGGACGCTTCGGGCAGACGCAGCTCGGTTCCCATACCAGGAAGCGAAGCTCTTTTAGAGGTGGACACCGTGATCGTGGCCATCGGGAACGATTCCAATCCCCTCCTGCGCCAAACGACTCCTGAGTTGGCGGTCAATAAGAACGGCAACTTTATCGTTGACGCAGAAGGCCGCACGAGCCTTGAACGGGTCTGGGCTGGCGGCGATATTGTGCTGGGAGCCGCGACGGTGATTCTCGCGATGGGGCAAGGGCGTACAGCGGCGGCGGCTATTCACCGCTTCCTCAGCGCTTCCTGAATCCCTCCTACAA
>JABEVL010000090.1 GCA_013043995.1 Spirochaetales bacterium
GCGGTTCCTGGGCTCGACGATTCTGAACTTCAACTGCTTGAGACGCTGGCTAAACCAGCCGACGTCTTAGTGGTGAACCTCAGGGACCGAACCAACGAAGAAGCAACAAGAAAGGACTTTTACCTGACGCCTCAGCAATCCGTCGAAGACAAAGTTCGAGCACTGACAAATCATCTTTTTGAGACGAATGTGCTCCTAGACTGGGTCCTGTGATGCCGCCCCGATTCCTGCCCATCCTCTTTGACGTTGGGGACTCCTTTATTTTAATTGTCGGAGGAGGCTTGGCCGCACAGTCCAAGCTGGCAGCACTTTTACCATTTCAACCTCGTGTGCGCTTGGTCGCTCCAAAGATTCATCCTGAAACCGAAGCGCTCGCCAGGAGTTTTTTAGTTCACGACATTCAATGCCGGGAATGGAAAAAGAGCGACATGAAAGATGTCGCCCTCGTCTATGTTTTTACGAACGATGGAAAAACAAACCAGCAGGTTGCCCGCGAGGCCAGAAGACGAGGCGTTCCGGCCAACGTTGCAGGAAACCGTGGTCAAGGAGGGTTCCTGTCGCCTGCTGCTGCCAAAATCGACTCCTGGATTTTAGCCGTTTCGTCCCAGGGTTCTAACCCCAGCCAGGCCGTCTGGCTTCGGGATCAACTCGCCCGATCCCTTGAAAACTTGATTCAGAATGAACGCTTCCCGGCACGTGAGGAACGCGGTCCATCCCAGGGAGACTCCCCGTGTACATGCCCCTGATGGTCGACCTGAAAAAAGTGGTCATTTTTGGAGGAGAACGCGGAGAGGGTTTGCAAAAGACCCAGAAGCTTTCTTTTTTTGCCGACGACTTGCTGGTCGTTCCCGAAGACACCACAGAACAGCGCCGTCTTTTAATTCCTAAGGGAAGGCCCTCCGAGCTGAAAGAAAAACTCATCCGCGGCGAAGAGCGATGGATCCCTCTCCACCCTGTGGCGGCAAAAGACGCGGACCTCGAAAGCCTAATTACCCAGTCCAACTTTGTCGTTTCGGACTTGAGCGATCCCCTGATCAATGAGCAAATCTTTACCATCGCCACGCGACAAGGCATTTTGTGCAACGTGATCGACACCAAGCCGCTTTGCAACACCTGGTTCATGAGCCTGCTTCAGACCGATCATCTGCTCGTGGGACTTTCGACGAAAGGACAGGCTGCCTTTTTGTCCGCCCAACTGCGTCAAAAACTCCAGCCCTGGGTTGAACACCAAGAGAAAACCGCGAGATTTTGGGTTGAACTCCAGTCGCAGATGGTCCTGGCAGGAAAGAGAAACGACATCGCTGCCTTGCGCGCTTCTTTCAGTTTAAAATGGATACTATCAGTTTTTGGTCCCCGCTTTGCCCGGCGTTGGGCGCAACACCTTCTTCGTCAGAAAGGATTTTTATGCAGAACTCCATCGTCCAAGATTTAACCGAACTTGTCGGTCACACGCCCCTTTTGCGCTTATCCCGCTTTGCGCCCACCGGCAACGTGCTGATCAAACTTGAACTTTTGAACCCCGGTTCCAGCGTCAAGGACAGGATTGCCCTAGCCATGGTTGAAACTGCTGAAAAATCCGGCAAGATCGAACGGGGAGCCACCCTGATTGAACCGACTTCGGGCAACACGGGGATCGGGCTGGCCTGGGTGGCTGCGGTCAAAGGCTACAAACTGATTTTGACCATGCCCGAATCCATGAGCATCGAGCGCCGCAAGCTGCTTCAGGCCCTGGGCGCTGAAATCGTTTTGACCCCCGGCAACGAAGGCATGACCGGGGCTATGGCGAAAGCCGAGGAACTCCTTCAACGAATTCCTGGAAGTTTTCAGCCCAGTCAATTTTCCAATCCCGCAAACCCCGAAGCCCACTACAAGACCACGGGTCCTGAGATCTGGGAAGCCTGCAAAGGCAAGGTTGACATTCTAGTTGCCGGGGTAGGAACGGGGGGAACCCTGAGCGGGACAGGCCGCTTTTTGAAAGAACAAAACCCCGAACTTCAGGTCATCGCTGTCGAGCCAACAACCAGTGCCGTCATCTCGGGTAAGGCTGCAGGTCCCCACATGATCCAGGGTATTGGGGGGGGATTCATTCCGGACAATCTCGATCGCTCCCTGCTGACAGAAGTATTCCTGGTGGACTCGATGCAAGCCATCGAAGCTGCAAAAGAGCTTGCTCTGCACGAAGGACTTCTGGCCGGGATCAGTACAGGAGCCAACGTCTGGGCCGCCCGCAAAGTCGCCGAACGTCCAGAGAACAGGTCCAAGACCGTTGTCACCATCGCCTGCGATACGGGTGAGCGCTACATTTCAACTCTGTTATTTTACCACGACTGAAAATCTATCTCGGCGTCCTGACGGGCGCACAACAGGAGAGCCCATGCAACGAAAAATGGAATTCAAACTCCGGAGCGAAGATGAGGAAATCAAGGATGCCGGCCTTACGATCGATTTGGACGAAATCGCACGCCGCGGCGTGATGAGCAAATCTGAGAAAATCATCGCCAAGTGGTACGGCATCTACGGCAGCCGCCAGCCCGGCAACCACATGGCCCGAATCGTGACCCCAGGCGGCGTCATGACCAGCTCCCAGGCGCGAAACATTGCCCGTGTTTCTGAAAAATACGGCATGGGGGTGCTTTCAGTAACGACCCGCCAGGCGATTCAGTTTCACTGGCTTAAGCTCGGCAGCCTGGCCGACATGATACGCGGTCTTTCCGAGGAAGGAAGCTCCACCATGCACGGGTGCGGTGACGTTACTCGTCAGGTTGCGGCCTGTCCCCTGGCTGAAACCTGTCCCTACCGCCGGCTCGACGTTCGTCCCTGGGCAGCAAGGCTGCAAAAATACCTGGGTGACGCTGAAGACCTCGACAACCTTCCCCGTAAATTCAAAATCACACTTTCGGGTTGTGCTGGAGGTTGCGCCCAACCCTACATCAACTGTTTGGGCCTGATCGCGGTTCAAAAAACACGGGAAGGGCAAACTGTCAGAGGTTTTCAAGCCATCGTTGGAGGGGGAATGGGCTGGGACCCCTACGTGGGCCAGGAGCTCTTTTCTTTTATTCCCGAGGATAAAATCCTGAGTGTTGCCCGTGCCGTCGCTTTGACCTTCAGAGACCACGGCGACCGATTCAACCGCGCCACCAGCAGGCTCAAGGTCGTTGTGGCCTTGAACGGGATCGAACAAGTGCGTGCCTGGGTCTTGGAAAATCTGGCTGCCGAGGGCGTCGACACTCGAACCCTTGAAACAGCTCCCATTGAAGAAACGGGCCCTGCTATACCTGACCGCCCCCTGGCTCACATGAAACATCCTGTGGGCACGGATGGAAAAGCGGTTGTCCGGGTTCTGGTTCCCAAAGGGGAACTAGCCCATCACCAGCTCCGTCGCTTGGCAGAACTTTCTGAAATCTTTGGCGACCAAAAGGTCTACACCAACAACAGGCAGAACTTTGAAATTCACGGCGTCGAACCTGAAAAGGTCAAAACACTCGAAGCCGAAGTCCACCACCTCGGTTTCGCCACCGATGGATTTTTCGGCATCCGCGACATCGTCCCTTGCGTCGGAACAACGTACTGCCCCAAGGCCGTCACCGAAACCCGAGCCCTGTTTGACCTTTTGTTTCCTCTCGTCAGCCAAGAAAAATTCAAAAAAGTTGAAAACAAGGTCCAGATCAACATCACGGGCTGTCCCAACTCATGCTCGCCCTACAGGATCGTCGACATCGGATTCCGAGGTTTGCGCATCCGCAACGAGGAACAAGGTTCTGTCGAAGGTTACGAAGTTCTCTTAGGGGGGGACCAAAGAGCTTTCGGGAAAAAGCTCGGCGAGTTCAAAAAAGATGACTGCGTTCAGGTGGTTGAATCCATTTTGGACGCTTTTTTGAAACTTAGAAATGATGAAGAAACCCTGACTCAAACCGTGACCCGCGTGGGTCTCGAACCCTTTTCCCAGGCGGTCTACCAGGAATGAAGTACCAATACAGAAAAGCACCCAACCCCACTGAGTTCAGCGTTTTTGAGGGACTAGGCATTACCGAGCTCGATCAAAAGACCTTGGCCAAGGACGTCCCCTGCCAGGCTGCGTGCCCGGCCAAAACCGACGTTCCCGCCTACATCCAGGCCTTGGCCGATAACGACCCTGAACGAGCCTACCGCATCAACCTCGAAGACAACGTTTTCCCTAGTGTTCTGGGCCGAGTGTGTACCCGACCGTGCGAAGACGCCTGCAGGCACACCTGGACCAACATCCAGGGCCCAGTTCACATCTGCCATCTGAAAAGAGCCGCGGCGGACACTTCACAACCCGTAAAAACGCCCCTTCCGCCTTGGTACAAAAAAACAGGACACC
>JABEVL010000091.1 GCA_013043995.1 Spirochaetales bacterium
AAAGCGGGCGCTGTTCTAACTGGCCGTTTCTGCAAGCCAGACTTCGATCTTTGCCCGGATCGCGTCCCGGATCGGCCTGATTCCCGCAAGTTTTTCCTCGTCGCTTCCGCTGAGGGCGCTCGGGTCGGGGAAGCCCCAGTGAAGCCGGGTGGCGTTGGTGTTGGTCCCTCGTCCCGGGAAGCTGGGACAGCGCTCGGCGCTGGTTTCATCGCAGACGGTGATGACGGTGTCGAACCGTTCCCCGGCGTCGATCAGGTCCTGGGCCTTCTTAGCGTAGTGCGAAGAAATATCGACCCCGACTTCGGCCATGGCTCGAACCACCAGCGGGTTGAGTTTCCCCGACTCGATCCCCGCGCTGGCCACCTCAAACCGGTCGCCCGCCAGGTGGCGCAAAAAACCCTCTCCCATCTGGCTCCGCCCTGAATTATGAATGCAGATAAAAATGACTTTCTTTTTCACTCTTGGACTCCTCCTTTTTTGAGACCCTGGGCTAAACGGACCAATAATACCATCACGGGAACCTCGATCAGCGGTCCGATGACCGTTGCAAAGGCCTGGGGCGAAGCGGCTCCCCAGAGG
The DNA here is from genome assembly GCA_013043995.1 of Spirochaetales bacterium. Classification (GTDB taxonomy): domain Bacteria; phylum Spirochaetota; class Spirochaetia; order JABEVK01; family JABEVK01; genus JABEVK01. The sequence continues at coordinate 580 of JABEVL010000091.1, forward strand.
GCAATGGCGACGGCTATCGCCAGCTCAAAATCGTTGCTGGCCGAAGAGAACGCCACCGCCGTGCTTTCTTCGTGGGTACCTCCCATCAGCCGGGCCAGGGCGAACGTCACGATCCAAAAAAGAGCAAAGTAGACGAGGTAAGGCAGGGCGACCAGGCCGACGTCCCAGGGCTGTTCAACGATCCGCTGCCCCTGAAGCGAAAACATCACCACGACCGTGAAGAGAAGAAAAACGAGGGTGAGAGGTGAAATCCTGGGAAGAAAGCGCTTTTCGTACCATTCGGCTCCCTTCCAACGGCTCAAAAATATTCTTGAAAAAAAGCCCGCCGCAAAGGGGATCCCAAGGTAGACCAGGACACTGGAGGCAGAGTCCAGGAAAGACACCCGGACGTGCGCCTCGGGAACGACCCCTGTGGCCGGTAAAATCACAGCCAGGAACAACCAGATATACACAGCGTAGAAAAGGATCTGGAACACGGCGTTCAGCGCCACAAGGCCGGTACCCCATTCCCGGCTGCCTCCTGAAAGGTCGTTCCAGACCAGGACCATCGCGATGCAGCGGGCCAGACCAACGAGAACAACACCCAGGAGGTAGCCCGGTTGTTGATGCAAAAAAAGGATTGCAAGAACCATCATCAGCACCGGGCCGACAATCCAGTTTTGGATCAAGGAAAGCGCAAGAAGCTTGGGTTTTTTCAAGGGTCTATCCAGCTGGTCGTAGCGGACCTTAGCCAGAGGCGGGTACATCATCAAGATCAATCCCAAGGCCAGGGGGATCGAGACGTTTCCCACTTCCAACCCTGTCAAAAAGGATCCCCACGCCGGGACAAAACGGCCCAGCAAAAGTCCTGCCGCCATGGCCAAAAGGATCCACAGAGTCAGCCCCCGGTCTACAGCCGAGAGCTTGCTTTTCGAGGACATAAGCTGCTCCTGAAAGTTTACGATATATGATTATGTGATCATATATCGTAAACAAAGGTGTCGACAAGCTGTCTTCGGCTGAAGGTTCAGGGGTTAAGGTTAGAATTTGATGAGAAGGAGACGGAACCCCTGGAGTTTTGTTCAGCTCAAACGGCCGACTTGGGCGAGAGCACGGGGACAAGAACGAAAAAAATCCCTTTTCTGTCCCCTTAGCGGTTATTTTTTCTTCAAAAGCGCGGCAAATGGATTGTAGGTCTGTTCTTCGGAGGAACCCTCCAAGTAGCGGGCCGAAGTCTCGTCTTCCTCCCGGGTCGTCGCCGGCTTGAGAGCAATTCTTTTATGGACGGGGTCGACCCCCAGAACCTGCACCGACAGGGTTTGACCAAGCTTCACGGGGATCTCGTTGCCGCCCTGAAACTTTCCGTCGCTTCTGAACTCGGAAATGTGAACGAGTCCGTCGATGCCCGGTTCCAGGGTCACAAAAGCTCCAAAAGGAGTGAGGCGAGCTACTTTTCCCGTATATTTCGAACCTTCGGGGTATTTTTCAGCAGCATTTTCCCAAGGGTCCGCCAAAAGACTCTTCATGCTGAGGGTAATTTTTTCGTTCCTCCAGTCGATCTTCAAGATCGCCGCCTGGATTTTTTGACCGGCAGACAGGACGGCCCGGATGTCGTCCACTCGCGCCCTGCCAATTTCGGAGACGGGCAACAGGCCCTGCACTCCGCCCAAATCGACAAACGCACCGAAATCCTGCACCGATTGAATCGTGCCCTGGATCATTTGACCTTCTTTGAGAGACTTCTTCAGAACCTCGAGTTGTTCTTGCCGGGCTTCCTCGTGGATCATCCGGTTGGAAACGAGGATTTTGCGCCCATTCTCCTTGAATTCCTGAATCTTGAAAATCAGGTGCCTTCCGACGTACTCTGCCGAGTTCTCTGTTCGTTTGGCGCCCATCTGCGAATACGGGCAAAACGCCCTCGTCTCGCCGATTTTGACCTCGTAGCCGCCCTTGATCTCTTTTTCAACGACGCCTTCCACGGGGATTCCTTCGTGGTAAGCCTTTTCAAGGAGCTCAGGACCCGCTGCTTCCCCGCTGATTCTTGT
>JABEVL010000092.1 GCA_013043995.1 Spirochaetales bacterium
GTTTTGATCCTGGCAGCAATCCTTTACCTTTTAGCCGCCCTCACCTTTCCCCAAAATCGGGCACAAGGAACCCTTGAAAATCAAAACTAACCGCCCTGCCCAACCACCGGCCACCCGCTTTTTTGCCAACGCGGCCGGGATTTTTTTGTACCTTTCCACCCTTTTTTTGAACGTCTCTTGCTTCGGGAGTCCGCTGGTCAACTCGCGTCTTTTCCACGCCGAACGCCTTTCTGAAGGACTGCTCGTCACGCTCCACCCTTCCGGTGCCCCCTTTCCTTGCTCCCGCCGCGATGAGGGTTTTGACGCGGACGGCGTTCATTATAGTTTTAAGAAACACTACGATGATTCCACTGTTGAGGTTTTTATCCCGAGGGGCTGGACGGACCGTTCAGCCTTAAACCTGGTCTTCTTTTTCCACGGCTGGTACTCGTCGGTTCAAGACAGTTTGAGCCGTTTTGACCTGGTGTCCCAATTTTTTCACAGCCGTGTCAACGCCCTCCTGGTCGTTCCTGAAACAGCTCGGGATGTCCCCGACTCCTTCGGTGGCAAGCTCGAAAGCTCCGGGGGTTTTCAAACCCTGGTACATCAAATTTTAGCCCGGCTTGCCCAAGAGGGCCTCATTCACCACCAGAATCTGGGCCGAGTCATCCTTGCTGGACACTCTGGCGCCTACCACGTGATCGGAGAAATCCTCAGACGCGGCGGTCTCACGTCGCATATCGGCGAGGTGATCCTTTTTGACGGTCTTTACGGCAGCCTTCCTTATTTTGAAGACTGGGTCGACCGCCGTCACGGGCGTTTTGTTTCCATTTTTACAGAGGAAGGCGACGCCGTTTCGTACTCGTACGCCATGATCGACGACCTGGTCAAACGCGGAATTCCCTTGCTTCTTGAAAAAGAAAGCGATGAAAAAAACCCCGTCCCGGCGGGGGTGAGGGCTGTCTTTTACAGGAGCCGGCGCGACCATTACGACGTCGTGGCGCAAGCGCGGCAGTTTCAACTTCTCCTGCAGAACTCTCCCCTCGGCCACCGCTAGTTTGACTTCCGAGCTTTCTTTCCCGATCCTTCATCAGTATGAGGCGTTTCAGTTATTTCATTGCCTTGATCGAACTGCGCACGAAGCTTGTTAGCTTGTCCACCTTTCTAGCCGCGTTCACATGGGTCTTGGTGTCCCGAAAGACGATCAACCTTCTGGTCGCGGCCCTTTTCCTGGCCGCAGTTCTGGCGGTCGACATGGGAACAACGGCATTTAATTCCTTTTTCGATTTTTGGAGAGGCACCGACGATGCTGACTGGAACCGCGAAAGCGACAAAGTCCTTGTCCATGCCCATGTTGCGCCGGGCTGGGCCCTGGTGGCAGGCCTGGGATGCTACACGGCAGCGGCCATTTTTGGGCTTCTTCTCGCCGGCTTGAGCACTCCCTGGGTCCTCTTATTCGGCACCCTGGGGATGATCATCGGTTATGCCTACACGGGAGGGCCCTGGCCTATTTCAAGATCCCCCCTTGGTGAAGTTTTTGCCGGCGGTTTTCTGGGAGGCGTCCTGTTTGGACTGACCTGCTTTGTTCTGGGCAGCGGACTGAGGTCCCAGGATTTTTTGCTCTGTTTCCCCTCGACCTTCCTGGTCGCCTCGATTCTCACGGTCAACAACACCTGCGATCTTCAAGGCGACCTCGCAACGGGCCGCCGAACGCTTTCAGGACTTCTTGGCCCAGAGCTGTCTTCCCTCCTGATCCTCGCCGAGGGAGGCCTGGCCTGGGTTACCTTGGGTTTTTTCGTCTTTTCAAACAGACCTGCTCTGGGATGGATTTGGGGCGTGGGTTTTATTCTGAGCCTTGCCATCTATCGTGGAATGTTCAAGAGAGGATTTTCCCACGACACCAAAGGCCCGTCGATGCGAGGTATTCTTTCAGTTCTGGCGTTATTTACCCTGACGGAAATCCTTGTTTTCATTTTTACCTGATAAGTACTCTAGTTGTTCTCTTTCTTTACCTGAAATATAATGCGGCTTTGTTCATTTTTAATTTTGGGCAACTATATCATCAGCAGGGGGTTTTTGTGTGAAAACAACGCGCATTGCCATTCTCGGTGCAGGCTACGGCGGCGTCCACGCCGCCAAGGTCTTGCACAAGAAGTTTAAAAAACGGGGAGACGTCGAAATCACGCTTTACGACAAAAACTCCTTCCACACCTTGCGCACAGAACTCCACGAGGTCGCAGGAGGCCGCTGTGAACCTGAAAGTGTGCGCGTTTCCCTGGAGAAGATCTTTGGAGGTCTCAAGGTCAAGGTTGTCGTCGATCGTATCCAAACTGTGGACTTTGCCGAACGTTCCCTTAGATCTGAGTTCGCCGTCTACCCTTTTGACTATCTGGTCTTGGGCGTGGGCGCCGAACCCGAATTTTTTGGAATTCCTGGCGTTGAGCAAAATTCCTTCACGCTTTGGTCGTACGACGACGCCGTGCGCTTGCGTGAACACATCGTGGATCAGTTCCTCAAGGCTAGCCGTGAACCCGACCCTGAACGCCGAAAGGCAATCCTCACCTTCGTCGTCGCTGGTGCTGGGTTTACCGGGATCGAACTCTTTGGCGAGCTCCTCGAGTGGAAAAAGGCCCTTTGCCGCGAGTACCTGATCGATCCCCAGGAAGTCTCCATCCTCAACGTCGAGGCCATGACCGACATCCTGCCCACCTTGGCCAAGGACCTCCGCGCCAAAGCCGTTCGCCGCATTGAAAAAGCTGGTGGAAGTTTACGTCTCAACACCGCCATTACCGAGGTGACACCCGAGGGTTTCCGGGTTAAAAGCGGGGAGTTCATCGCCACTGAGACCCTGATCTGGACCTGCGGAGTTCGAGGTTGCTCTTTTGCAGGCAACTTGAATTTCCCCAACGCTCATGCAGCGGCGGCGGCCCCCCTCGACCCGGCGGACCAGGACCTGCGGTTCAACATCAAGAAAAAAGCCCGCCTCCGAACCAACCACTTTCTTCAGTCGGTGGACGATGACAAGGTCTACGTCGTGGGCGACGTGCTCTGGTTTCACGAGAAAAACAGAGTTCTACCCCAGGTTGTCGAAACTGCGCTTCAAACTGGCGAAGTCGTCGCCCAAAATATCGCCGCTGACATCGAGAACACACCCAAAACCGAGTTTCACCCCCATTACCACGGTTTTCTAGTCTCAATTGGCAGTAAATTTGCCGTTGCCGACGTGATGGGAGTCAAACTCTCGGGATTTTGGGCCATGGCAATGAAGCACCTAGTCAACCTTCATTACCTGTGGGAGGTGGCCGGCTTGAACACCTGCTGGGAGTACCTCGGACACCATTTTTTCAACCTCAAATCCGACCGTTCCATCCTCGGCTCGCACGCGGCCGCCAAATCTCCTGCTTACTGGCTGTTGCCGTTGCGACTCTTTCTAGGTGCCGCCTGGATTTTTGAAGGAGTGAACAAAATTCTTCAGGGTTGGCTCAACCCGGCCAAGGACTTTGTCAGCTGGATGTTTCCCAAGGATGCGACAGCCGCAGCAACCTTAACAAAGTCCGTTGTGACCGCCCAAGGGTTCAACCTCCACCAGGGAATTCTATCCCACCCCATCCCCATCCTGACGTGGTTTTTAAAAACCTTTCTGGGCTGGATGACGCCTTCGGTAATCCAGGCGGGCTTAGTGAGTGCTGAGATTGCCCTGGGCTTGGCGCTCTTTGGGGGTCTATTCACCGTCCTTGCCGCCGATGCTACCATCTTGCTGTGCCTTGTCTTTATTCTGGGCGGGCTGTTCAGGTGGGACCAGCTCTGGTTTCTCTTTGCGGCAATTGCCATGCAAGGCGGAGCCGGAAGAGTCCTGGGGTTGGACTACTGGGTGATGCCGGTGCTTCAAAAAGCCTGGGGGAGCACCCGTTGGGCCAAAAAGACCTACCTCTACCTCGATGAAGCCGTGAAAAAACATCCCCGGCGCTGATGGAAAACTTCTGGAAAGATTTTCCGGAGGTCACGGGCGACCTGGAACGGGTGCGAGCGCTTCTGAGGCGGCACCTGGACCAGGCACCCGAACCTTTACGCAGCGACCTGGACGTTTTGTTCAGGCAGCAGGGCAAGGGACTTCGCTCTGCCCTCGTTTTGTTGGCCGCACGCTCCGGCTCAGCATCGGTGAGTGTCGACGAACTCGCCGCCTCGGCTGAGTTGCTTCACCTCGCGAGCTTGATCCACGACGACGTGATCGACAACTCGCCCCTGCGTCGGGGTCACCCCTCTTTTCAGGTCCAGGTGGGACTCCCCAAGGCCGTTTTGTACGCCGACCTCCTCTTTGCTTTCTGTTTCCAGCTTGTCACGCGGGGCGTCAGTCGGGAAAGTGCTCTGGCAATTTCCAAGATCGTTGCCCTGATGTCCGGAGCCGAGATCCTCCAGCTGAACGACCGTTTCGCCCCTCAGCCGAGCCTTCGTCGTTCTCTGCGCAAAACAATGGGGAAAACTGCAGCTTTTTTGAGCCTCTGCCTCTACAGTGGAGCCA
>JABEVL010000093.1 GCA_013043995.1 Spirochaetales bacterium
CTCGACATCTTGGGGGGCAAATCCTGGGAAACAAAAAAAGCCCGCGCCAAAAAGTCCGTCGAGGAGCTGGCCGGTCGACTGGTGACTCTTTACGCCAAGCGGCAGAATGCCCAGGGCCATGTTTTTCCCCGTGACAACGATTGGCAAGCGAGCTTTGAAGCCGCCTTTCCATTTCAAGAGACCGAGGACCAGATTCGGGCTGTCGAAGAAATCAAGGCCGACATGGAGTCGCCGCGGCCCATGGACCGGCTGGTCTGCGGTGACGTCGGTTACGGAAAAACCGAAGTCGCGATGCGGGCCTGCTTCAAGGCCGTGATGGGGGGAAAACAGGTGGCATTCCTAGCACCGACGACGATCCTCGCCGAACAACACTTTGAAAATTTTCAAGAGCGTTTTGGCAGGTTCCCCGTCCGCATCGGCATGCTCTCGCGTTTTGTTCCCCGTGCCGAACAAAAAAAGACCCTTGAACGCCTGGCAGCGGGTGAACTCGACATCGTGATCGGTACCCACAGGCTCTTACAAAAAGACGTCGTGTTCAAAAATCTCGGTCTGCTCGTGATCGACGAAGAGCAACGTTTCGGAGTCAAGGACAAGGAACGCCTGAAAGAAATCAAGGCGTCGATTGATTGCCTGGCCATGAGCGCAACCCCGATTCCCCGCACCCTCCACATGAGTCTTTTAAAAATCCGCGATATGTCCGTTTTGCGCACGGCGCCCCAAAACCGGCATCCGATCGAAACCTTCCTGCAAGAGTTTTCAGACGACGTCGTCATCAAGGCGATCCGCCGCGAGGTGGAACGGGGGGGGCAGGTTTTCTTTTTGCATAATCGGATCGACACCCTCGAAGCTACCCAACTTTACCTGGCCCGCTTGCTGCCCGAGCTCCTCATCAGAAATGCCCACGGCCAGATGGACCCCAAAGATCTTGAAGAAGTGATGCATGACTTTATCCACGGCAACTTTCACGTCCTGGTTTCAACGACCATCGTGGAGAACGGCATCGACATCCCCAACGTCAACACCATCATCATCGACCGCGCTGACGTTTACGGGATCAGTCAGCTTTACCAGCTGAGAGGCCGGGTGGGACGGTCGGGCAAGGTAGCCTACGCCTACCTGCTCTATCCTGAAGGCAGGGCCTTGAGCGAGCTGGCGATGAAACGCCTGCAGGTGATTTCAGATTTTACAGAGCTTGGGGCCGGGTTTAAAATTGCGATGAAAGATCTCGAGGTCCGGGGTGCCGGCAACCTTTTGGGGGCCGAGCAGTCTGGGGACATCCTTTCGGTGGGCTTTGAGCTCTACCTGAAACTTCTGGATGAGGCGATTGCAGCCAAGACGGATCAAAAGTCGGACGAGGTGGAAGAAATCTATATGGAACTGGACTATTCGGGTTTCATCCCTGATACTTATATCCAGGATCCCACCGACAAGATGGACGTCTACAAGAAGATCGCTTCGGTCGTCACCGACGATGACCTTGAAAGGCTTTTCCAGGAGGTTTACGACCGCTTCGGACCGCTTCCTGACGAGGTTCACAGCCTGTTTTCCTTGGCTGAGATCCAGATCATTTGCCGCAAGCTCAGGATCAAATCCATTCGGGAGCGGTCTGGTATTTGCCGCGTTGAGTTTGGCAGGATGATCGACTTTCCTTTTGAAAAAGCGATGCGGCTCCTTAAGGAGTCCAAGGGTCAGGTCCGCAGTCTTCCCGACAAACCCAACGTTCTGGTCCTTGAAACCCAGAAGGTCGGCTTAGCTGAAAAATCTGTCTTTTTGCGGGAGCGTCTGTCGCGTTTACTGTGATCAACGTTTACTGTGATCAAAAAGGCGCCTAAAGGACGGAGTGGGGCTTCATGATGAAAACCGATGTTTTTACAGAACTGTTAAGAAATTCCGTTGACGTTCAGAATTTTTTAAAAAGAGCCCTGAGCTGGCTGATCACCCGGCTGGGCTCGGACGCAGGCTCGATCTACCTTTATGACGAGTCCGAGAGGCGTCTGGTGCTCCGAGCGACCCAAGGTTTTGACAAGAACCTGGTCGGAAAGCTCTCCCTGAGCTTGAACGAGGGGCTCGTCGGATTGACGCTCAGGGAACAGCGCACCGTGAAAGAAGTGCGAGGCCGGGACCATCCCGATTTTCTCATTGTCCCCGAGCTCAAAGAAGAAGACTACAAGGCCTTTGTTTCAGTTCCGATTTACCGGGGGACGACCCCTGTGGGCGTCATTGCCCTTCAAAATCGGCGAGAAGCTCGGTTTAGCGATGACGACGTCAAGAGTCTGAGGGAACTGGGCTCAGGACTTTCGGCCGCCATGGAAAATGCCCAGCTTCTTTTGGAAATTCACGAAGGCCATCCTGAACATCCGGCCGAACCCGATTTAGACCAGGCTCCTCAGTCAGGAATTTTAAGGGGAAGGGGCGCCAGCGAAGGGATTGCTTTGGGCCGGGCCGTTCTTTTGGGAACCTCGGAGGCTTACCTCAGCGAGCCGAACCCCGAGCACTACTCGGTCACGCTGAAAGCCTTTCAGCAGGCCTTGAAAAGGTCGATCGACCAGGTCGAACAACTTCAGAAGGACATGGAAATCCGGTTGGCCGACGTGGCGAGCTTGATCTTCAGCACACATATCCTGATGCTCAAGGACGAAAGTTTTTCTGGGGAAATGGAGCAACTGATCCAGCAGGGGGCGACGGCTCCATCGGCGGTTGTCTCGGTGGTGAACCGCTACATCGGATTGTTTTATCAAAGCGCCAACAACCGCCTGAAAGAAAAGGTACAAGACGTCAAGGATCTTGGTCACAGGCTGTTGGCCAACTTGAACCGGGGCTCGCACGAGGACGGGGACTACATCGGTCAGATCGTCGTCGCTCAGGAGCTCTTGCCCTCCGAGCTGATCAAGATCACGGCTCAGCACGCCGAAGGGCTCTTGCTTTTCGGTGGCGGTGCCTCGGCGCACGTCTCGATTCTTGCTCGAAGTCTGGGCATCCCTGTCATCTTTACCGAAGACAAGGCACTCTTTGCCATCCGCCAGGACGACGAATTGGTCCTCGATGGTTTTCAGGGAAATGCTTTTATCAGACCCGCAGTGACCGTCTGGGAACACTATCAGAACCTGCGTCAGCAGTATCGGGACTCTGACCTGAACGAGACGAAAGTCAATAAATCCACCCAAACGAAGGACGGCCGAGACGTCCACCTTTATGCCAACGTCAATCTCGTGTCTGACCTCCCTCTGACCAAAAAATACAAAGCGGAAGGGATCGGGCTTTACAGAAGCGAATTTCCCTTTTTGATCCGTAATGATTTTCCGACCGAGGAAGAGCAGTTCCGAGTCTATAAAAAAATTTTGGACGAGATGGCGGGTAAAGAGGTCCTCCTGCGCACCTTGGACATCGGCGGCGACAAGGTCCTTTCCTACCTGCCGCAAAGCTCCGAGTCGAACCCTTTTCTGGGACTGCGGGCGCTAAGATTTTCTCTCAAAAACAAGAGTATCTTCCACCACCAGCTGCGCGCGATGCTTCGTGCGGGTGATGGTCACGAGCTCCGCATCATGTTTCCGTTGGTTTCGTCCTTGGATGATTTTCGCGAAGCCAAGGGCCACGTCGTTGATTGCATCCGCCAGCTCAATCATGAAGGAGTCTCCCACAACGATCACCCCCTGATCGGCAGCATGATCGAGCTTCCCAGTGCCTGCGAGGTTTCCTCCGAGTTGGCCAAAGAATGTGATTTTCTCTGCATCGGAACGAACGATCTGGTTCAGTATTTGCTGGGGGTCGACAGAACTAACGAGGCCGTATCGAGCTTGTACACTGCCTACCACCCCGCAGTCTTAAGGACACTGGCCCGTGTGATCCGTGCTGCCTTGAATCATGATTGTCCGATTTCTGTTTGCGGAGAAATTGCAGCCGATCCCAAGATGATCCCGTTCTTTCTGGGAACGGGAATCCGCAAGTTGAGCGTGACACCCAAGCTCATCCCCGAAGTTCAAAAGATCGTTAGCGCGCTTTCTTGGCGCGAATGTCAGGTCATCGCCGAGAAACTTGTGAATATGGGAACTGTAGACGAGATCTGCCGTTATCTGGACACCCTCGTTCCTGCTTAATTTTGTTCCTCTTGGAAAAAGTTTTATCCAGTGATTTCGTGGACTTGGCTTGCGAGGATCCGACATTTTTGTTTACTATGGTTGCATGGAAGTTCGCCACCGCCGTGTCCGAAGTTTTGTCTTGCGCACTGCTAGGATGTCTCAAAGTCAACGAACGGCTCTGGATGAACTTTACCCGATCCACGGTTTGAAATTTCCCTTTGAATGCGACTTGGCCCAGGTCTTTCCCCACTCGGTTTATCGTGTTGTTGAAATAGGCTTTGGTAACGGAGAAGCGACCGTCGAAATAGCCCAGGCTCATCCGGAGACCGGCTTTTTGGGGATCGAGGTCCACACCCCCGGTTTCGGCCAGGTGCTTCGTGAGATTCATTCCCGAGACTTGAAAAACCTCAAGGTTCTGCGCCACGATGCTGTCGAGGTTGTAGCGGCGTTTGAGCCCTCCTCCATCGACGGTTTTCATATTTTTTTCCCCGACCCCTGGCAGAAAAAACGCCACCACAAGCGGCGACTCCTCCAGACAGCCTTTTTGGAGCAGCTGATTCGCGCTTTAAAACCCGGCGGTTATCTTTATATCGCGACGGACTGGGAAGAATACGCCTACGAGATTCTCGAAACACTGAACCAATTTTCTGCGATTTCAAATCCGTACAAAGGTTGGGCCGCAGGGTTGACCTGGCGTCCCAGAACAAAATTCGAAAAGCGCGGTAGGGAAGAGAACCGTCCCATCAGGGAAATCTTTTTTGAAAAAAGGACACTTGAATGAAAACAGCCAAACCTTTGGGACAACTTGAACAGGAATTCCTTGAACGTTACTCCATTGTCGCAGAACGCAACAACCTCTTCGACCCGTCCAACTATGAAAAATATAACGTCAAACGTGGGCTCCGGAACTCTGATGGGTCCGGTGTCGTGGTGGGCCTGACCGAAATTGGCGAGGTCCACGGCTACATCATCGACGAGGGCGAAAAAACTGACGCCCCGGGGCGTCTGAGGTACCGCGGCTACGACATCAAAGAACTCGTGGCAGATTTTCAAAACACCAAGCGCAACGGGTTTGAAGAAACTGTCTTTCTTTTGCTTTTTGCGACCTTGCCCAACTCGGATGAGCTTGAAGATTTTACGAGCTTCCTGGCCTCGTTGCGAAAGTTGCCGCCGGGATTTGTGGAAGACGTCATTCTGCGTTTCCCCAGCCCGGACATCATGAACCAGCTTGCCCGCAGTGTGCTCTTCACCTATTCCTTCGACCCCGACCCTGAAAACTACACGATCAAGAATATCCTGAGGCAGAGCGTCGAACTTATTGCGCGCTTCCCCATTTACATTGCATACTCCTACCAGGCCAAGCGCCACTACTACGACAAGCAAAGCCTTTCGATTCACCACCCCCGTACAGACCTTTCCACGGCGGCCAACTTTCTTTACATGATCCGTCCGGATAATCAGTTCACCCCCCTGGAGGCCGAAACCCTCGACCTGGCTCTTGTTTTGCACGCCGAGCACGGCGGAGGCAACAATTCAACCTTTGCGATCCGCCTGGTGACCAGCGCAGGAACCGACACCTACAGTGCCATGGGGTCGGCAATCGGTTCGCTCAAGGGAATCAAGCACGGAGGCGCCAACATCCGCGTGATGCGGATGATCGACGATATCCGGGCAAACTGCCCCCATTGGGACCAAGACGGTCCCCTGGCCGATTATTTGGAAAAGATCGTGCGCAAGCAGGCTTTCGACGAGCAGGGCCTGATTTACGGCATGGGGCACGCCGTCTACACCCTTTCCGACCCCCGTGCCCAGCTGCTGAAAGCCAAGGCCGCGGAACTCGCAAAGGAAAAAGGCTTGGAAAAAAACTTTCATCTTTACCAATCCATCGAGCGGCTGACCCCCGAGGTGATGCTCAAAGTCAAAGGATCTTCTAAGGCGATCTGTGCCAACGTCGATTTGTATTCGGGTTTTGTCTACGAGATGCTGGGGCTTCCCCGAGAACTCTACACACCGATTTTTGCCATGTCGCGGGTCGCTGGGTGGAGCGCGCACAGGATCGAGGAAATTGTTTCAGGAGGACGGATCATCCGTCCCGCGTACAAGAACGTCTCGGAACGCTCCGATTACCGAACCCTTCTGGAACGTCCTTAGTGAAAACGGCCGAACTGTTCCTTCACTGCGACCTTGAGGGAACGCTTTGGTCGTCGGGAAAGCCCTGCTCCGACACCCCGAGATTTCTGGGCTGGATTCAAAACCAGCCTGCCGTTTGGAATATCTTGACCAACACGGTCAGCCGAACGCCCGAGGCTCTGGCCCGTGACTTTCAAAAAGCCGGTGTGAAGCTGGACCCCCGAAGGATCGTGACACCTTTTGCCACCCTGGATGATTTTTTGATCACCCAGTTTCCGGCAGGATCGCGTGCGCGGGCTAATTTTTATTTTATCGGGTCCAGGGCTCAAG
>JABEVL010000094.1 GCA_013043995.1 Spirochaetales bacterium
GCACTTTGAGACGGAGCAAAAAACGGGGGTAAGCCTTCCCAAAAACAGCTCCGTGCAGACCTTTCTTATCCCCGGCGCTGGGGCAGGCCGATCCCTGTTGAAGGCCTTTCGAGCAAGACGCTGTGGCGAAACCTGTAAAACTGGGCCGGGCGCCCCGGTTGCGACCAGTCTTTTCCTTCGGCCTCTTTGACCAAACCGCCCTGCAAAAGGAGCCTGCGGAAGTTCTGCTTGTGAAGGACCACTCCGGACAGGGCTTCGACCACGCGTTGCAGTTTCAGGAGGGTGAAGGTGCTGGAGACAAGCTCAAACACCACGGGACGGTAGCGGATCTTCGCCCGGAGCCTTCCCATGGTGGACGCAAGAATTCGGCGGTGGTCGCCGTTCAAGGCCTCGCCCAGGGCGTTGGCGACGGTGAGCAGATCAGGATCGTTCATGCGCTTCTGGGTAATCGGCAACTGGTAGCGTTCCTCTTCGGGGTAGGCGTTCCAGTCCCTGTGGCTTTCAGAAACCAAACCTGCTTCGTAGAGCAGTTCAAAGCGCGGCAGAACTTTCTCGGGATCCCAAGGAGTTTTGCCGTTACCGAAGGCCACACACACCCGTTGTTCGCGGGAAACGCGCTCTGTTCCTTCCCCCTGCCGGGACCACCAATCGAGCTGGGGCAGAATGCTTTGGTCCAAAAGAGCAGGGCGTCCGTTGCGGTGGTCCTCCCAAGGAAGAAAGGTGTACCAGTCGCGCCACTCCCCCGAACGGTTTTGGCTGGGGGCTTCGGGACCCACCAGGGCGAGGTAGCCGACGGTGACAAGGCGCCGCTTGTTTTCAAGGCGTTCAGGGTCACGGTGCCGGTTGCCGAAGGTGTAAAGCTGTTCGACGTACCCGAGTGAAAGCCCCGACTGCTCGTCAACCCAGGAGCGAACCGCGAGTTCCAGGGTGCGGTGAAGCCCGGGGTCAAAGGAGCCGAAGGGGAGGGCGGCTGGTCGGCCCGCGACGGTCAGCACCAAGACGGTGTCTTCTCGAACCGAAATGACAACGGCGGACAAACCCAGGTCGACTGTCCAGCTTAGTTCTGACATAGTTTGATTTTACTTTTTTATTAAGAAAAACGGAAGAACCCAGGGTCTCTGGACTTTGCCCGCTCTTGTTGTCATTCTGGGAAAATGCTGGAAATTTTTCTTCTTGTCATTCTTGCTTTTGTCGCCCTCGGGGAAATTCCAAGGCTTTACTTGAACCGTGCGACCATCGCCCTGACGGGGGTGATCGTCCTTTTGGTTTTCGGTGCGGTTTCCCTGAAAGAGGCCTTTGCCGCCATCGACGGCAACACCCTTGTGGTTCTTTTCGCCATGATGGTCTTTACCGCGCACCTGCGCCTGGCGGGATTCTTCCAGTTGGCAGGCAGGGCTCTGGTCCGGGTAAGCTCGACCCCTTTGATTTTTCTAGCCTTGCTCTTGCTTTCTTCGGCGGTCCTTTCGGCGGTTTTTGTCAACGACACGGTGGCCTTGATGCTTACTCCCTTGGTCGCCGAAGTCACCCTCGCGGCCGGGCTGAAGCCGATTCCTTTTTTGATCGGCCTGGCGGTTTCGGCCAACATCGGTTCCATGACGACGCCGATCGGTAACCCTCAAAATATTTTAATTGCCAATTCCTCGGGGCTGGGTTTTTCCAACTTTTTGGGCCTTTTGACCGTCCCGGCCTTCATCAGTCTCGCCGTGGCTTTCTTGCTGATTGCCCTGGTTTTTCGTTCTGATTTCAAGAATGTCCGCCTTCCGGTTCCCGAGGTCGCTGTCCGCGTTTTTAAGCCCCTGTTGTGGAAAAGCCTGGCGGCGATCCTTGTGATCCTCGCCGGTTTTATCCTGGGCTGGGGACTGGCGGTGTCTGCCTTGTCGGGTTGCGCGGTTTTGCTTTTTACCCGTCGGATCAAGCCCGACAAGGTTTTCCGTCTGGTCGATTGGAACCTTCTAGTTTTTTTCAGTGCGCTTTTTGTTCTCACCCGTGTCCTGGAAACGACCCCCGGCTTTCAGGCTGTGTTCAAGGTTGTTCAACCGGCGCTTCACCACGGTTTGCCGCTCTTTGCCCTTTTATCGGCGGCCCTCAGCAACCTGATTTCCAACGTTCCCGCAGTTCTTATCCTCAGGCCCTTGATTCCCGCCTTGGCGCAGCCGGATCACGCGTGGCTGGCTCTGGCGTCGACGTCGACCCTGGCGGGGAACCTCACCCTTCTGGGTTCGGTGGCCAACCTGATTGTGGCCGAATCCGCCAAACCCTACGGGATAAGGCTCAAGTTCCTGACCTACCTGAAAATCGGCTTGCCTTTGACGGTCGTGAGTTTGGCCGTCACGGTGACCTGGATTCAGTTCTTTTGATTTTTAAGAGCGTCGAGGAAGAACTTCAGCTTTTGCTGTTTCTCCGCCTCGGTAGCATGGGTCCTGATTCCGTCAAAAGCTGTCAGAGGAAAGAATTCTTTTTCAAAGGAAACCTTCAGTTTCTCAAGAGGACTACCCAGGTGGGAGTTTAGGAGGGCGATTTTTTTATGGGAAAGTTCGCTGCGGTGGTTTTCAAGCCAGGTGCGCAGGGGCGGCACGACCCCCGAGGCCCAAACGGGCTGGACCAAAACCACCGTGTTCACCTGGGACAAGTCGACCTGGGGGTCTGAAATCGGCGTCGAGAGCTTCTTGGCTGCCTGGGATCCCGAGCGCAACCAACCGAGGAGTCCCGACCTCGGAACCAGGTCCTTGATTTCAGCGACGGGATAGCCAAGCTGTTGACCCAGGGTCTGGGCCAGCTCGCGGGCGTGCCCGGTCCTTGTGACGTAGACGATAATACCTGTACTCATTTTTTAGTTTTAGCGCCGAGGTCCTTCAGCGTCAAGAGGAAGCACTAAACGTTCGGCACGCTCATGTTCAAGTGAAAGATGTTGGCAACCCCTGTCAATAAAAAACTCACACCGATCGCTGCGATAAAGATGTACATGATGCGCGAAATGACAAGACTGCCAAATTTACCCATCAGACGGTGCAAAAAAACCGAAGATCTCAAAATGAGCCAGGAGGCCGCAAGAGCTCCCGTGAGGGCCACCAGCGCAACGATCCAACCGTCGCGATCCAGGATCAAGATCGACGTCACGATGGCTCCAGGCCCGACCAAAAGCGGGATCGCCAGCGGCACGATGCCCATTTCAAGGACTTCGTCGTTCGAGCTGACCTCGTGCCGGTGCGAGGGAGCCAGGATCCTCTGTACGGCGATGACGGTCAAGAGAATGCCCCCCGCGATCCTGAATTCGTCGATGCTGATCTGAAAAAAGAACTGCATGATCCATTTACCGGTAAAGGTCAGCGCCAAAAGGGTGACAAAGCCCACGGCGCTCGCCGTATCGAACAAGCGGCGCCTCATCTTGGGGTTCAGGTCCTGCGTGTACTCAAAAAAAATCGGCACGTTTCCCAGGGGGTTGAGGATGGCGAACAACGCTAGGCCAGCGTTCAATGTCAGTTCCCAGGAGCCCATCAGGCGCTCCCCAGCGTCAGCAGCTTCAAGAATTCCTCTTCCCATACATAAAAGGATTCGGCAGCGAGCTTTCCGTCGCGGTAGTAACGGACGTAGGGGATGGCGTGGCTTTTGAAAACTTTTTCCTTGAACGTTCGAATTTCGTTGAAACGGGGGTGCTTGTCGTAAATCAGTTGAAAAACCTTGGCGCCCTCGTAGTCCGGCTTCAGCCAACCGGCCATATCCACCCACTCGGGGCACCAGCCTTGGGTTAAAACAACGGCGACGCGGGGCGCCGCTGCCGTGATCGACTCGGGAAATTCGTGGCTTTGAAACAGCTCATCAAGAACCGCGTCAGGGATGGGGTGCGCTTGAGACATGGAAACTCCTCGGACCCTAATTTACCCAAAAAATGAAGCTTTTAAAAGAACTTTCAAAATATCGTTCTTTTTTGAATTATTCGTATTGACAGAATAATGTGCTTTAGATCACAATAAAACCATCTGAAGAACGGATTAAATCCTTTCCAGGATACTTGCCGGGTTTTTTCAAAGGAACCCTCCGATCCAGAGGTAAACTGATGGAGAAGAGAATCGGCGTCGTCGCCGTCGTTATTCAAAACCGCGAAAGTGCGAAGACGTTCAATTCCGTCTTAGGAGAATTTCACGATATGATTCTGGGCCGTCAGGGCTTGCCCCTGCATGGTCGGAACCTCCACGTGATTTCTCTGATCGTCGAAGGTACGACCGACGAAATCGGAGCGATGACCGGAAAAATCGGTCGTTTGGCAGGTGTTCAGGTGAAGTCCGTCCTGACGAAAGGAGACACCGATGAACGCCGCGACGCTCAATAAAACATTCATTGACAGGGACAAACTTTACGGTTTGCTCGAAGGCCCGACGCCGAGTGACTCCGAAGTCACTGCGCTTTTAAACAAAGCGATGAAACTCAAGGGGTTGAGCCTCGAAGACGTCGCCGTTCTTTTGAGGATTCACGACCCAGCCACGATCCACCGCATTCAGGAAACCGCTCACCAGGTCAAAGAAATCATCTATGGGAAAAGGCTCGTGCTCTTTGCTCCGGTCTATACGGGAAACAAGTGTTCCAACTCTTGCACTTACTGCGCTTTCCGCCAGGAAAACACCGAACTCAAGCGGACGGTTTTGACGATTCCCCAGATCGAAAACGAGGTCAGGTTCTTGCTCAAAGAAGGCCACAAACGGATCCTCCTGATTTGCGGCGAAGACGAAGAAAGCTCGATTGATGATTTTGTCGAAGGAATCAGAGCGGCTTACAGGGTCAAAGAGGGCCGCGCATCGATCCGGCGGATCAACGTGGAAATTGCTCCCCTGGATGTCGAGGGCTTTCGCAAACTCGCCCAGGAAAAAATCGGCACCTACATCTGCTTTCAGGAAACCTACGACCCCGTACAGTATAAAAAATATCACCTGAAGGGTCCCAAGGCCGACTATGAAAATCGTTTATACGTCATGGATCGTGCGATGGAGGCGGGAATCAAGGACGTCGGCATCGGCGCTTTGTTTGGACTCGGGGACTACAGGTTTGAGGTCCTGGCCCTTATGGAGCACGCCCGGCACCTCGAGGAAGCCTTTGGTTGCGGCCCGCACACGGTCTCGGTTCCCCGCATTGAGCCTGCCGACGGCGCGCCCGTGGCCAATCACGTTCCCCACCCGGTCTCTGACGACGACTTCAAGAAAATTGTCGCCCTGATCCGTATCGCCTTGCCCTACACGGGGATCATCCTCTCAACACGAGAAAATGAAACGATCCGCAAGGACCTTTTTCACTACGGCATCAGCCAAATTTCGGCGGGATCCCGCACCAACCCGGGGGCGTACGCTGACGGCGGCGGCGACACGGGGGCCCAGTTTGCCCTGGGAGACCACCGAACGTTGGACGAAGTCATTTCCCAGCTGATCGAGGACGAGTACATCCCCAGCTTTTGCACGGGCTGTTACAGGAAGGGCCGGGTGGGGGCCGACTTTATGGACCTGGCCAAGCCCGGGTTGATTAAAGAATTTTGTTTGCCCAACGGCTTGTTCACCTTCCGCGAATATTTAACAGACTACGCGAGCCCGTCCTTGCGCGAACGGGGCTTCGCTCTTATCGAAAAGATCACCGCCGAGGTGGGCAAGGTGTCTCTGGAAAAGAAAATCCGGACCCATCTGGCCAAGATCGACGCGGGTGAGCGGGACGTTTACCTATGAACAAGTTGGCGAGTTCCGATCCTGAAGCCGAAGCGATCGTCGAGTTTTATCGAACGGTCTCGACGGGTGCGCTGGTGCAGAGGGCCGACGAGGTCTGCCGTTCGATCCATGGGAACAAGGTTTGGTTGCGGGGGCTGGTGGAGTTCTCCAACTACTGTTCGATGGATTGCCAGTACTGCGGAATTCGCCATTCCAACACGAACGTCGAGCGTTATCGTCTGAGCCCCGAGCAGATTGTGAACTTGACAGTTCAGGGCTACGAGGCCGGATTGAGGACCTTCGTCTTGCAGGGAGGCGAGGACCCCTGGTTCACGGCGGACAGGATTTCCTTCATCCTGGACCAGATCAAAACAAAAACCCGGGGGATGGCCGCCGTCACCCTGAGTCTGGGCCTCCGTCCCCGAAGCGTTTTTGCCCAATGGAAAGCCGCAGGAGCGGACCGCTACCTTATGCGGTTTGAGACCTCGGACCCGGAGTTGCACCGGCGTCTCCGGTGCGGAGCGACGCTCGAACGCCGTCTGGAAGCCTTGGAAGACCTACGTGACTGCGGCTACGAAGTCGGTTCGGGTTACCTGGTGGGCCTGCCCGGCGAGAGCGAAGAAACCCGCATCGCCAACGCCCTGTTGTGCCGCGAAAAAAAATTCGACATGGTCGGGATCGGCCCCTTTATTCCCCACCCCGAAACGCCCTTGGGAGACGCTCCGCAACAGCCCCTGGAGCTGGCCTTGAGGGCGACTGCGCTGGTGCGGCTTCTTTTGCCCCTGGCCAACATGCCCGCCACCACGGCGGCAGGAAGCTTGGACAAGCAGGGCCGCGAAAAGATGATGGCGGCGGGGGCCAACGTCCTTATGCCCAACATCACCCCAGAAGACTTTAAAAAGAACTACCTCCTCTACCCCAATAAGATTTGTTTGGACGAGTCGGGTTTTGAATGCATCAACTGCTTGGATATCCGGACGCACCTCGTCAGAAAAAACATCGACTACGCCCGCGGGGACAGCCTTTCCTGGAGTCCTGAACCATGACCAGCCACGGGCCGGAAACCGAAAGAGCCGTTTCGAATTTTGGACAAGGTTCGACCCCGCGCGAGGTCATCCGTGCCTACGCTCTCGTGAAAGAGGCGGCCCTCCGTGCCGTCCAGGAAGTCGACGAACGCTTCTCGCTGGAAGATTTTTCAGTGCTGATGGAGGTTTTAGCCGAAGTTCGTGAAGGGCGTCACGACGCCTTGTTTGTTCTGGACCTGGCCCAGGGGGGAGCGGGGACGAGCCTGAACATGAACCTGAACGAAGTGATCGCTCAGCTGGCCGGATTGAGGTGTTCCCGAGCCCTGCATCCCCTGGAAGATATCAACCGTTACCAGTCGACCAACGACACCTTTTCTACCGCCGTGACGATCGTCGCCTACGAGGGTCTGACCGCGGTAGAAAAAAGAGTTGTTGCCCTTCAGGAAGTTTTGGTGGGTTTGGAGCAAAAATATTCTCAGGTTCTGACGACAGGCAGAACCGAATACCAGGACGCCCTGCCCATGACCGTGGGTCAGCTTTTTGGCGCCTGGGCCGGTCCCCTCGAGCGTGACCGTTGGCGGCTGTCAAAACTCAAGGAAAGGGTGCGCTCGATCGCCCTGGGCGGAACCGCCGTGGGGACGGGTTTCGGCGCCCCGGTTGCCTACGTTTTTGCGGCGGAACGCCACTTACGGCGTTTGAGCGGCCTGCCCCTCTCCCGCAGTCAAAACCTGGGCGACGAGATCGCCCACCTGGACAAGTATTCTGAACTGGCGGGAGGTTATCGCCTAGTCGCCGAAAATCTTGTCAAAATCACGGATGATCTTTTGTACCTGACTTCAAGCGCCGTCGGTGAAATCCGTCACCCGAACCTTCAGGCGGGATCGTCGATGATGGCCGCCAAGACCAACCCCGTCCTTTTGGAATTCGTGCAAGGCCTGGCCATCGAGGTTCAGGGCGAAGCGTATAAGGTTTCGTTGTGGGTGCAGTCGGGGCGACTCCAGCTGAACGCCTTTTTGCCGTTCATTTTAGGAGCCATCCTCAAAATCGCCGCTGACCTGAACAAGGCCCTTGACGCCTTTCGGCGTTTATTGCCCCTGCTTGAGGTCCGCGAGGTTCGGATGCGTACCAACCTGGGCAGCTCGGCGGCTTTGGCGAATAGCCTGGTTCCGCTCCTGGGGTACGACCGGGTCAAAAAAGTTTTGGCGCTTTGGGAAGCGTCTCCGCCGCAGAACTGGGAAGAAGCCGCCCAAATTTTACAAGAACAGCTGGCGTTGAAGCCCGATGAACTTCAGAACCTGCTGGACACCCAAAGTCTCACCTCCTATCTCCAACCTCAACCCAAGGAAAAACCATGAGTAATCCCCAAGAGACCCCACTTTCGGAGCGTCTTTCGCTCGTCTTTTTCGGCCTGCGCAACGCAGGAAAGTCGAGTTTGCTCAATGCTTTTTTAGGTTCGCAAACGGCAATCGTTTCACCGACTCCGGGGACGACCACCGACCCCGTCACCAGGGCCTTTGAACTGGGAGAGTTGGGCCCCGTTGCGATCACCGATACCGCAGGTCTGGACGACGAAGGGGACTTGGGCAAGCTTCGCGTGCAAAAAAGCCGCGACAAAATCGCCGTTTGCGATGTTCCCATCCTCGTCAGCCGAGCCGATCTGCCGCCCACCGAGCTTGAAATGACGATCTGGAACGAACTGGCTGAAAAAAAACCTGCCTTGACCCTGGTTTTGACGCACGCCGACCTTGGGCTTCACCCCGAAAAAAAAGTCTGGGCGGAGCCTCGCAACGCCGCTGCTGTGGATAATCTTTCAGGAGCGGGCGTCCCCGAGCTGAGAAAGCTTCTGCAACGCCGCGCCGCGCTTGCCGAGCGCGAAATTTCCCCGTTGGAAGGGCTGGTGAACGAAAACGATTTCTTGATTCTTGTCACGCCGATCGACCTCGCGGCGCCCAAGGGACGGCTGATTTTGCCGCAGGTTGAAACGATCCGCGACGTTCTGGACAAGGATTGCGCCTGCCTGGTGGTGAAGGAGCGCGAGCTCAAAAGCTTTTACGACAACCTGGGACTCAAACCCAAACTGGTCGTTTGCGACAGCCAGGTTTTTTCGAAGGTGGCTTCTGACATCCCCGAGGAACAGGCCCTCACGTCGTTTTCGATCCTTTTTGGCCGCAAGAAAGGCGAGCTGAGCGTCTACTTGGCCGGGATCGCTGCCCTTGCAAACCAACCCGCCGACGCCAAGGTGCTGGTGCTGGAAGCTTGTGCGCACCACAAGCAGGCCGACGACATCGGAACTGTGAAAATTCCGCGGCTTTTTCATCAGTTGGTCCAATCCCGCGCTGTGTTCCATCACCGCAGGGACATCCCTGACGAGGAAGAACTCAAGACGTTTTCCCTGGTCATCAACTGCGCGGGTTGCATGGTGTCCCGCAACCGCATGCTGTCTCGGATCGAAAAGTTCCGCAAGCTGGGAATCCCCGTGATCAACTACGGCTTGTTTTTGGCCTGGGCCAACGGACTTTTGCCCCGCGCCATTCTCCCTTTTCCCGAAGCCGAAGCCCTCCTTGGACGTGCAGCGCCACCGTCTAAGCCCGGCACTGCAAGTATTTAACGTGGAAACTGCTGACACTGCTTGTGCCCGATGTTCCGCTGACCACCTGTTGGCCCGATGAAAACGGGTTAAAGTCGATCAGGGCGTTCCTGCCGCCCCAAGTATCCTTGTACGAAAGTCCCAGACGCGTGCGGTCGGTCCGTAGCCCATGCCCGTCGCGTCCAGAAAAACGTCCGTGGGCTGGGCGTTTTTGAGTCGGTCAAGTGCCGTTTGGGGCGTCGGCTTCCTAAAGCATCCAGGTCAGCTCATGCTTGTTATGAAAAAGGTGGACCAGGCGCGAGCCGGGCACGGCGGCAAAGTTGTCGATCGACTCCCAATCTGGTTCACCCTGCATTTTGAGGGTGACGACGTAGTGCTTTACCTTGCCGCTGTCCAACCAGAGCTGAATCCAGTCCCAAAGCTTGGCCGGGTAACAGATCACGTCGCAAAAGAGCCAATCGAGTTTTTCAAAGTTTGAAGGAAGGAGCGAAAAGGCGTCCTGGAGGCGGTGCCGGAGCCGGGGATGGGAGATCAAACGGGGGTCCATTTCGGCCCTGTCAACGCTGACGACGTTCGCCCCCAGTTGTAAAAGAACCCAGGACCAGCCGCCGGGGGCCGAACCAGCGTCCAGGCAGTCGTCGTCGGGCTTGGGGTGACGACCTAATAAAAGGAGGGACTCCTGGAGCTTGGCGTAGGCGGAACTGGGTGGGTCGACCTTGTTTTCAAGCAAAAGAGGACGCCCCCCGGGAAAAGGACTTGAACAGACGGGAGAAGCCCACAACGTCGATTCATCCAGCAAGGTCCAGGCCCCCATCGAAGCCGTGGGCAAGGTGTGGGGAAAGGGACGCGGCTTTTGTGGAACCCGGGGGAGTCTTTCCTGGATAAGGGCGGCTCGCCGAAAAAGATTCCCTGGAACCTGGTTCCAGAAGGCTCCCAGGCTGCGGAGCGCCGCAGCGGCTTGGGCGATAGAAGAAAAGCTGATCTTATGGGGGTCCTTCCAGATGTTTTGAGCCCAGCGAGGGCTGGGTCCCTGAAAAGGAGTGTAATCCAGACGTTGCCCGACAAGCGAAGTCAACGGAAGCCGCAAACGCGCAGCCTCGGTCTGTCCCCAGGCAGAAAGCTCGTCGGGCCAGTGAAAAACTTGGCCCTGAAGTTTTTCAACTTTTACGGACGCCGTCATGCTGAACCGGCTGGAAAGAGCTTGAGAAACTCCCCGTAACCTTCTTTTTCGAGTTCAGCCAAAGGAATAAACCGAAGTGCCGCCGAATTGATGCAGTAACGGAGTCCTTGGGCACCCGGCCCGTCGTTGAAAACGTGGCCCAGGTGGCTGTCGGAGTCGAGCGAGCGGACCTCGACACGGACCATTCCATGACTTTTGTCGGCTTTTTCCAGGACGGCACCTGTGTGAATCGGTTGGGTAAAACTCGGCCAGCCCGTTCCCGAGTCAAACTTGTCGAGTGAGCTGAACAGGGGTTTTCCAGTAATGACGTCCACGTAGATGCCGGGGGCGTGGTTATTCCAGTAGGCGTTGCGGAAGGGCGGTTCTGTCCCGCACTCTTGGGTCACGTGGTAGGCCAGGGGGTCGAGTTTCTGGCGCAAAGAATCGGGGTTTTTCATGAGTGCCTCCAACGTGAAGTTACTAAGAAACTGCATCGCATCGGTAGTGGGCACCGTGGCTGGCTTTGTTTTTGAGGGCGGCCGTCAGAACGGTTTGGGCGACAAGGAAAAGGTTTTCGGTTTCGAGAAAACTCCGAAATCCAGCAAAGTCCTGTTGGAACTTGCCGCTCGAACTTGCGGTTTGTTTGGCGCCGGTCCATTGCCGCTCAAGGACCGTCAGTTCTGCCAGGCCTTTCTCGAGTGCAGAGGCTTCGCGGATAGGGCCCGCCGCACCAAAAACGACGTCTTGGATGCGACGGCGAAAATCCTGCGAAAGCGCATTCGGGGGCCGTTTGTCGGGAATCGCCGTTAGGGGAGGGGAGAGATCTGCCGGAGTCCGCAAAGCCTCGTCCAAAACCGCCTGGGCACAGGCCCGGCCAAAGACAAGGCATTCCAAAAGGCTGTTCGAGGCCAGGCGGTTTGCGCCATGAACACCCGTCGAAGCAGCCTCGCCGACGGCGTACAAGCCCGAAACCGACGTGCGTCCCGCTAGGTCGGTGCGCACCCCCCCCATGACGTAGTGGGCCACAGGGACGACCGGCAAAAGTTCGGTCAGGGGGTCGAAACCGTTCTGACGGGCCAGGGAACAGGCCGTCGGAAAGTGGTCGTTGAGGTGAAGAACCTGACGGGCGTCCAGCCAGACCGGGTAACCCGACTTCAGGCGTTCATAAACGGTACGGGCCACCAGATCCCGAGGGCCCAAGGCGCCGAGAGGGTGAGGAATGGCCAAAGGTTTCAGTCCATCGGCACTTCCGGGATCGTCGCTGGTGACAAGAAGCGCCCCGTCGCCGCGCAACGCTTCGGTTAGCAGAGGAACTTGGTGTGCAGAAACACCGCCCAGGCCCGTGGGATGGAACTGGATCATCTCGGCGTCGCGGAGGTCCGCC
>JABEVL010000095.1 GCA_013043995.1 Spirochaetales bacterium
AATGCTGGGCAACCGCCGGTCCTGGGCCGGATTCGCCAAAACTCGACAGCCCAAGAAAACTTCCTTTCGTGATGAGTCCTTCCCAGCCCTGGACGATGCCGCTTTCGCTGGCGACAACACGGACTCCCGAGGGGATTAAGCGGGCGAGGTGCTCTGGGTGAGCTTTCAGGGATTCGAGAGAACTGACAGAAACAACCCGAACAGATTTTTTGGATAGCGCTGCAGCCTCAAGGGCGAGGTTCACCTCGGAGCCCGTCGCCAGTACGACCGTTTCGGGGGCTGACGAGGGCTCGTGCACGATGTAGCCCCCAAGGTCGAAGTCCTTTTCCCAGCCGGCGGGCTTGGTGTAAACCTTGAGGTTCTGGCGGCTTAAAAGGAGTGCCGAAGGACCGCTTCGATGGTTCAGGGCGAGGTTCCAGGCCGCGTTGGTTTCTTCGGCGTCGCCGGGGCGCAGAACCAGAAGGTTGGGGATGGCACGCAGGGCGGCGTAGTGCTCGACGGGTTGGTGCGTGGGGCCGTCTTCTCCCACAAAGACCGAGTCGTGGGTAAAGACAAAAACCGAGGGAATTTTCATCAGGGCGGCCAGACGGATGGGGGGCCTCATGTAGTCTGAAAAGACGAGAAAGGTCGCGCTGAATGAACGCAGGCCGCCGTGAAGGACGATCCCGTTGACGATGGCGCCCATGCCGTG
The DNA here is from genome assembly GCA_013043995.1 of Spirochaetales bacterium. GTDB lineage: Bacteria > Spirochaetota > Spirochaetia > JABEVK01 > JABEVK01 > JABEVK01. The sequence continues at coordinate 692 of JABEVL010000095.1, forward strand.
TTCGCGGACACCAAACGACAGGTTGCGTCCTTCGGGGTGGTCTTTAAGAAAATCACCGCCGCCTTGCAGGACCGTCATCGTCGAGGTTGCCAGGTCAGCGTCGCCGCCCAGGATGTTCGGGAGGCTCTTGGCCGCCGCATTGAGAGCTTTACCTCCGGCAACGCGTGTAGAAACGCTGTCGCCGACCTTGTAGGCGGGCCACTCAACCTGGACTTTCGTGGAAAAAAACTGGTCCCATTTGGCCTTGAGTGCGGGTGAGGCTTGGGCCCAAGCGTCAAATTCTTTTTGCCAGTCGGCGCGGGCAACCTTCCATTCCGTCTGGCGTTTCTTGACGTAGGACACTGCTTCCGGGGCGACGTAGAAATCTTGATCAGGAATACCCAGGGCTTTCCGGGTGAGCTGGACTTCTTCGGCGCCCAAGGGAGAACCGTGGGCTTCAAAGCTGCCTTGCTTGTGGGGGGAGCCGTAACCGATGATCGACTTCAGGATCACGAGGCTGGGTTTGTGGGTTTCGGCCTGAGCCTGTTCGATCAACTTTTTCATTCCGGGCAGATCGTAAGCGTCGCCCTGGAGAACTTGCCAGCCGTACGCTTTGAAACGCCCTGCGACGTCTTCTGTGAAGGTCTTGTCGGCGCGGGCGGCGAGGGTGATGTCGTTGGAGTCGTAAAAAGCGATGAGCTTGCCCAAACCCAGGTGTCCCGCCAACGAGGCTGCTTCCGAGGCGACGCCCTCCATCAAACACCCGTCCCCGGCCAGCACGTAGGTGTAGTGGTCGACAATGGCGTGTTCAGGAGTGTTAAACTCGGCGGCAAGTTTGGCTTCGGCGATCGCAAAACCTACAGCATTGCCAAAACCCGCACCCAAGGGGCCTGTCGTGGTTTCAACGCCGATGGTCAGGCCAAACTCGGGGTGCCCTGGGGTCTTGGAGCCGATTTGGCGGAACTTTTTCAAATCTTCCAGGGTGAGCCCGTAACCGGTGAGGTGCAAAAGCGAGTACAAAAGCATGGAACCGTGACCTGCAGAAAGAATGAAACGGTCCCTGTTGGGCCAGGAGGGATCGCTAGGATCGTGCTTGAGCACGTCTCCCCAAAGTAGAGCCCCAAAATCGGCACAGCCGAGGGGGAGGCCGGGGTGGCCTGAATTAGCCGCCTGGATGGCGTCCATGGAAAGAGCGCGAACCGACTGGGCCAAGGCTTTTAAAGCGGAAACGTCCATTGAATCCTCCGATCGAATCTTCGAAAATCTTGATTTTAAACTAAACGAAATTACTCAGGTTGAAAAGGGTTTGGGCCGACGAATGGGCTCAAGATCTGTTTTGACGGCCTTTTGGTCGAGGTTTCGTTCCTTTTCGGCACGGAGGTGAAAGAGGTCCTGGGCACGGACCGCTGAGGCTGGGGTAGGAGGATTAAGGCGTTCCCAGACCTTGTCAGGACCTAAAACATGAGCCTTGACGTTGTCAGAAAATAGGACTTTCAGCACGTCGACGATCCGTTCCTTGAGCGGGGGCGAGAGCACAGGGAACATGAGCTCGACACGGCGTTCCAGGTTGCGGAACATCCAGTCCGCCGAAGAAAGAAAAACGTCCTCGGTCTCTCCCGCCCTGAAGATGAACACGCGGCAGTGTTCCAGGTAGCGGTCCACGATGCTCACCACGCGGATATTTCGTGAAAATTCCCTGCCGGGAATGAGCATGCAGATGCCGCGCACGTTGAGGTTGATGACCACACCAGCCTTGCTGGCCCGATAAAGGGCCTGAATCACGTCCTGGTCGGCAAGAGAATTCATCTTTGCCGTGATGCGGCAGGGGATGCCGAGTTTGGACTGTTCGATGAGGGCTTCGATCAGGGATAGAAGCTTGTCCTTGAGGTAATGAGGAGCCATGACCAGGTGGCGCATACGGCTGACAGCGGAATAACCTGTGATGGAATTAAAGAACTGACCGATTTCGTGGGTGTAGTCGGTACGTGCGGTTAAAAGACCGAAGTCTGTGTAGAGTTTAGCCGTTTTGTCGTGGTAGTTGCCGGTGCCCAGATGGGCGTAGCGGCGAATCCCCTCGGGTTCCTTGCGCACGATCAGAAGGGCCTTGGCGTGAACCTTGAGGCCTTCCACCCCGTAGATCACGGTGCAGCCGGCCTGCTCCAGGGCCCGGGCCCAGCTCATGTTCTGTTCTTCGTCAAAACGTGCTTTCAGTTCGACAAGGACCGTGACCTGCTTTCCTTCGACGGCCGCCTGGGCCAAGGCCTGCACGATCGGAGAGTCACCCGAGGTTCTGTAAAGGGTCATGCGGATCGACAAGACGTTGGGGTCAACGGCGGCTTCGGAAAGGAGGCGGATGACGGGGGTGAAAGATTCGTAGGGGTGAAAGAGAAGGCGGTCTTCGCGGCTGATCCATTCCCAGATGTTTTCATCGTCGGGTAAAGGTCGACGGGCCTCCCAGAGCGGGTACTTCAGTTCTTCCCAGCCGCTGATCGAAGCGAGAGAAAAAAGGTCCTTGAGATTTAAGGGACCGGGAATTTCAAAAACGGCGTCGCGGTCGATGTCGAGGGCCTTGGTCAACCTCTCGATGAGTTCCTGGTTTTTTCCGCTGACTTCCAGGCGCATGGGGTTGGAATGCATACGGTTTTGAAGGATCTTGGCCATGGCAGAAACGAAGTCTTCTTCTTTTTCTTCATCCACGGGAATGTCCGCGTCACGAGTGATCCGAAACTCCACACGCCCACGGATCTTGTAACCGGGCACCAGCTGTTCGGCAAAGAGTCCCAAGAT
>JABEVL010000096.1 GCA_013043995.1 Spirochaetales bacterium
CGAACAGACCTTTTAAAGTCGCATCCCTTTGATCTCAGGTTCAGGGTCGCGGCGGATTACGCCGTCTTGTGTGCCTTGGTGAGCGAAGGAGAATGGGGTGTCTACCGTCCGTTGCCGGTAGCCAAAACCCAGGACGAAGGATTTTCTTCGCGCAACTTTTTTCTGGGCTTGTCCGAAAAACGTCAGTTGAGCCGCAGGTATTTTCCTCGACAGCGTTGGCGCGCCGAGTCCTACTTTTTTCTTCTACGGATTTACATGACCCTGAAAACATTTTTTCATTCCCGCTGAAAGTTTTATCGGATCAACAAGGAGTTAAAGATGCAAAAGAAAGCACTCGTGACCGGTGGTGCCGGTTTTTTAGGTTCGCATCTTTGTGAAAGGTTGCTGAACGAAGGTTACGAGGTCATTTGTCTTGATAATTTTTTTACAGGACAAAAACGCAATATCGCCCACCTTCTTGGGAATCCCTACTTTGAAGTCGTTCGACACGATGTGACCTTTCCGTACTACGCAGAAGTTGACGAAATTTACAATTTGGCGTGCCCGGCAAGTCCTGTGCACTACCAGTTTGACCCGGTGCAAACGACCAAAACAAGTGTCCACGGGGCCATCAATATGTTGGGCCTGGCCAAAAGGACCAAAGCACGAATCATGCAAGCCTCGACCAGCGAAGTTTACGGGGACCCTGAAGTCCACCCGCAGGTCGAGGGTTACTGGGGCAGGGTGAACCCGATAGGGATCCGAAGTTGCTACGATGAGGGTAAGCGTTGCGCCGAGACGCTCTTTTTTGACTACTACAGGCAGCACCACGTCGATATCAAGGTTGTAAGAATTTTCAACACCTACGGCCCGCGTATGCACCCCAGTGACGGGCGTGTTGTCAGCAACTTTATTGTTCAGGCCCTCAAGGGAGAAAACCTGACGATTTTTGGAGAAGGGCAGCAAACGCGGTCCTTCTGTTACGTTGATGACCTGATTGAAGGCTTTGTCCGGCTGATGAAAAGCCGGGAAGGTTTTCCTGGGCCCGTGAATATCGGCAACCCCGGCGAGTTCACCATGCTTGAGCTTGCTGAGAAAATCATCAAGTTGACAGGCTCCCGGTCAAAGCTGGTTTTCCATCCCTTGCCCCAGGACGACCCTAGGCAACGCAAACCCGATATTTCTTTGGCGCAAAGCGAATTGGGCTGGAACCCGACAATCGACCTTGAGGAAGGCTTAAGCCGTACCATTGAATACTTTCGTCAAGTTGGGCTCGAATGAGCCTTTGGTCCTTGCCAGCAGAGAAGGTTTTTCGAAGTCTGCCGGTCAACTTGAACGAAAAAGATCGGGGCTTGTTTCAGCACGAACGGGAACGTTTTTTTGAACCCTTGCAGACCCTCACGGGGTCTTGGGATTTTACGCGCGAAGGGCTTTTGCTGAAGCCGAAAACCGGGAAAGTTGATTCGCGCTCTTTTCAAGCCGAAAGACCGGGAGGGCTTGCAAGTCTCAAACTTTTTTTAAAGGGAATTTTTTACCGCTGGACTCAGCCAAGAAAAAAGATCCAGCCCCTTCCTGGGCGGCAATTTCTCATTATAACCGACGAGTTCAGCAACGGCTATTTTCACTGGGTGACCGATGCTTTGCCCAAGCTTGCCTGGTTGATGGAGGAACTGGATCGGTTTGAGTTGCTTCTTCCAGCATTTACGCATCGCTTTTCCTACATGACAGAGAGCCTTGCAGCCTGGCCCCAGTTGCGCTGGCGCGTGGTGGAAGCGTCCTGCCGGACAGCGGTTACGGACGCGTTGCTTGTTCCTGCGCTTGCCCCGACGGGGAATTACCGCCCTGAAACTCTCAGAACCCTGGGCAAAACCTGGCGAACCAAGTTGGGTGTCGGGAAGCCGTTTCGGAAGGTCTACGTGAGTCGCGCCAAGGCCCCGTGGCGCAAGATTCGTAATGAAGCGGAGGTGGAAGCGCTGACGAGGAGTCTTGATTTCGAAACCGTGTTTTTAGAAGAGTTGAGCTTTGAAGCGCAAGCACGCCTCTTGGCAGAAACCCAAATTTTAGTTTCAAATCATGGCGCCGGCCTTACCAACATGCTGTTTCAACAACCCGGAAGCCGGGTGCTTGAAATTCGGCTTCGGGATGACGCCCACAATAACTGCTATTTTTCCCTGGCCTCGGCCGTGGAACTTGAATACGCCTACCTGTTGGCAGATCCCGCCGAGCCAAAAACAAAAAGCGTCCATACCGCGGATCTTTTAGTGGACGTGGAAGAGCTTGCATCCCTACTCAAGAAGTGGAGTTGAGTCCTTGCCAAAAATTCTTTTTGTGACAACCAGTTTTGAAAACGGCGCCATTCCAAATATTCTTTCAGACCTGGCCCCTTTTTTGAAAGCTGAAGGCTGGAACCTGGAGGCTCTGACCCTGGAGCGCATACCTGAGGAACACGCTTCGGTCAAAAGGTGGAGAGGGCTCGGGTTGGCTTTGGGATCCTTGAACCAGAGTCCCCGTGAGACCTTGAAAACTCTGAAACCGTTACGCGACGCGATTCGGCAAGCGAGTCCCGATCTGATTCATACACATTTGGGCCGCGCAGATATCTATGTGCCGTGGGTCAAGGGTAAAACTCCCCAAGTATCCACCTTTCACAGTGTGCGCCGAAACTCAGGACGGCTCACCCAGCTGGGTTGGAAAGTGAGTGACGGGCTGGTGGCCCATCGCACGGGAGTCAGTCAGGCGACTTTGGATAGTTTTTACTCGGATGGATTTCTCAGGTCTCCCCATTCGGTGATCTACAACCCGGTTGACGGAGAACGCCTTCGGCAAAACAGAACACGGGCGCAGGTTTTGGCCTGCTTCGGCTGGCAGGAACCTGTTCGGCTTTTGGCTGCGGTAGGCCGGCTTGTCCCGGTTAAGGGGCATCGTGACCTTCTCACTGCTTTTGCCGAGTTAGCAGCGTCCGACCCGCAGCTTCGTCTTGTGATTGCAGGGGAGGGACCTTTGGAAGATCAGCTTCGCCAACAAATTCGATCCCTTGGGCTAGAAGGGCAGGCTGTCCTATCAGGAGCCTGGGAAGGAGTCGCAGATTTGTATCACGCGGCGGAGCTTCTCGTGTTTCCCTCCCTATGGGAAGGACTTGGACTTGTCCCCCTCGAAGCCTTGTATTGCGGCTGTCCCGTGGCCTCGTCCCGATTGCCTGCGGTGCGGGAATTCCTGACGGAGGGCGTCACGGGAAACTTCTTTGAACCAGCAGACCCCAAGAGTCTGGTCCTTGCCGTCAGAAAGATCCTGGAAGATCCAAAAGGTTCAAGAGAAAGGGCGCAACGAGGAGCTCAAATGGTCCAGGAACGTTTCGCTCCAAGTAAAATTGCCAAGGAGTATGAACAGGTTTACAAGAGGGTTCTTGAAAACGGGCGTTAAGAAAGGAAACCAAGGAGTGGGAATAAAATGACAAAGACAGCGTTAATCACAGGGATAACAGGGCAAGATGGAGCGTACTTGGCCGAATTTCTTTTAAAGAAGGGCTACGTGGTGCACGGCCTAAAACGCCGGGCCAGTTTGTTGAATACTGACCGCGTCGACCACCTTTACCAAGATCCTCACGATCAGGATATCCGGTTCAGGATGCACTACGGAGACTTAACCGACAGCACCAACCTGATCAGGATCGTGCAGGAAGTTCAACCCGATGAAATCTACAATCTTGCGGCCATGAGTCACGTGGCCGTGAGTTTTGAAACCCCTGAGTACACGGCCAACGCGGACGGCCTTGGTACGTTGCGTCTCCTGGAAGCCGTGAGAATCTTAAAACTCGAAAGCAAAACCCGAATCTACCAGGCTTCAACGAGCGAGCTTTACGGGAAGGTGCAAGAAACTCCACAAAAAGAGACAACTCCCTTTTACCCGCGGAGTCCGTACGCCGTGGCCAAACTCTACGCCTACTGGATCACCGTCAACTACCGCGAAGCTTACAATCTCTTTGCGTGCAACGGGATCCTTTTCAACCACGAAAGTCCCATTCGCGGTGAAACTTTTGTTACTCGGAAGATCACGCGTGCCGCAAGCAAAATTGCTTTGGGTATGCCCGGAAAACTTTACCTGGGGAACCTCGACAGCATGCGGGACTGGGGGCACGCCAAGGATTACGTCCGCATGATGTGGATGATCTTGCAGGCGGATCAGGCCGAGGACTGGGTGATCGCTACAGGGGTCACGACTTCGGTGCGTGATTTTGTCAAACTGGCTTTTTCCAAGGCGGGTATTGAAGTTGAGTTCCGGGGCAAGGGAGTGGATGAAAAAGGTTACGTTGTGGCCTGCCGCGATCCAAAGTACCAAGTGGCCTTGGGTACAGAGGTGGTAGCCGTTGACCCGCGGTATTTCCGCCCGACCGAGGTTGACCTCCTCATCGGCGACGCCACGAAGGCCCGCGAAAAACTCGGCTGGGTCCACGAACACGATTTAAACAGCCTTGTGACAGACATGATGACAAGCGACCTGCATTTAATGAGCAAGGAGAGGTACCTGAAAGAAGGCGGATACCGGGTGAACAATTATTATGAATAAACAAATCAAAATTTTTCTGGCGGGTCACAGGGGTCTTGTGGGCTCGGCAATCCTGAAACGCTTGGAGGCGGAAGGCTACACCAACCTCCTCTTACGGACACATGCCCAGTTGGATTTGACCCGACAAGCCGAAGTCGAGGCTTTCTTTGAGAAGGAAAGGCCCGAAATGGTTGTACTGGCGGCAGCCAAAGTTGGGGGCATTGTCGCGAACTCGACCTACCCTGCGGATTTTCTTTTTGAGAATTTGGCCATAGCCCAAAATGTGATTCACAGCGCTTATTTGACGGGCGTGAAAAAACTGATCAACCTGGGTTCCAGCTGTATCTACCCCCGAATGGCACCGCAACCTTTAAAAGAAGAATATCTTTTGACGGGCCCGCTTGAAGTAACCAACGAAGCCTACGCCGTGGCCAAAATTGCTGCTATCCGTCTGTGCAAGCATTTTAACGACCAGTACGGGACAAACTTCATCAGCGCGATGCCAACCAACTTGTACGGTCCCGGCGACAACTACGACCTCAAGAATAGTCATGTTCTGCCGGCCATGATTCGAAAGTTTCACGAGGGGAAGGTGGGGGGCGAACCTGTGGTGCTTTGGGGCGACGGGTCGCCGTTGAGGGAGTTTCTTTACAGTGAAGACCTTGCCGACGCGGTGGTCTTTCTCTTAGAGAACAAAAATTACTCAGAGATCGGTGAATTCATCAACGTCGGTTCCGGGAAAGAGATTTCGATCCGAGACTTGGCCGGACTCGTGAGCCGGGTTGTGGGTTACACGGGAAAAGTTCAGTGGGACACCAGTAAGCCTAACGGGACTCCGCGTAAGCTCATGGACTCACAAAGACTGTTTAACTTGGGGTGGACCCCGCATGTCGATCTTGAAGAAGGTTTGAAGCGGGTTTATCAAGACTTTTTGAAGCTTGAAAAGAGTCAAAAGTAGGGGATGAGTTTTTGGTTTTTCAGTTCAGTTGGACGGTCTGCACGCGGACGGAATCAACGTCGATACTTGGGGGAAGGAAGCGAGGCTTTAAATGAAGGTATTAGTCACAGGCGCCGCGGGTTTTATCGGTTTTCACGTGAGCCAGCGCCTGGTGGAGCGTGGCGACGAGGTTGTGGGTTTAGACATCCTGAATGACTACTACGAGGTTCAAGTTAAATATGGGCGGATGAGGTTGCTTGGAATCGACGCCCAGACTGTTTTGCAAAACCCCGGCAAGGTTGTTTCTGGAAAAAAGGAGCGCCTGAGCTTCGTTCAGCTCGATTTGAACGACAAGGCGGGGATAGACTCCCTGTTCGAACGTGAAAAGTTTGACGCCGTCATCAACTTGGCCGCGCAGGCAGGCGTCCGGTACAGTTTAACCCGGCCCGACCTCTATTTAAGCAGCAATATTGCCGGCTTCCTGAACCTTCTTGAAGCCCTGCGCCGCTTTCCAGTCCAACATTTTGTTTATGCGTCGAGCTCGAGCGTGTACGGTTCAAATTCCCGTACGCCCTTCAGCACCCACGATAATGTGGATCACCCCGTGAGTCTTTACGCTGCCAGCAAAAAGTCGAACGAGCTGATGGCCCACACCTACAGTCATCTTTTTAAGATCCCAACTACGGGCCTGAGATTTTTCACAGTTTACGGTCCTTGGGGCAGGCCCGACATGGCTCTTTTTTTATTCACCAAGGCCATTCTTGCCGGCGAACCCATTCAAGTTTTTAATTACGGCGAAATGCGTCGCGATTTTACCTACATCGATGACATTGTCGAGGGAGTGGTTCGAGTTTTGGACCACGCACCGCAACCTCAACCCGAGCTTTATGGACAGAGCGATCCGGCAACTTCTCATGCTCCGTATAAAATCTACAACATCGGCAAGGGGGCACCCGTACGCCTGCTCGATTTTATTGAAGAACTCGAAAACCAGCTGGGTTTGAAGGCCCAAAAAAACTTTTTGCCCCTTCAACCTGGCGATGTGCCTACTAGCCACGCTGATATTCATGATTTAGTCTCTGATCTCGGGTACAAGCCTTCCACCACGGTTTCTGAAGGGATTGCCAAGTTTCTCGAATGGTATCAAGAGTTCTACGGGGAGGCTCAAAGTTGACCAATTTGATCTTGTGCGGGGGAGCAGGAACTCGCTTGTGGCCGATCAGCCGCAAGGCCTATCCCAAACAGTTCTATCCGCTTTTTTCAGGCAAGTCGCTTTTTCAAGAAACCGTAAGAAGAAACGCTGCCTTGTGCGACCACCTTTTTTTGGCGGTGGGAACCGCGCATCTGGAGAGGGTGGCCGAACAGCTCAAGCCTTACTTGGGAAAACCCGTGCAAGCCTTGGCAGAGCCCTTGGGCCGCAACACGGCTCCCGCAATAGCACTGGCATGCCTGACCATGCCGCCCAACGAGTTGGTTCTGGTCACCCCTTCTGACCATATCGTGACCCAGGAAATTGCCTACCAGCGGGCAATCCGTGAGGCGATTGAACTTGCCCAAGGAGGGGCGATTGTCACTTTTGGACTCAAGCCCACGCATCCGGAAACCGGTTTTGGGTACATCGAGCCCCAGGGGTCACGGGTGCTTGGTTTTTTTGAGAAGCCTGACTATGCTACGGCCCAGGATTATGTCAGCCGAGGTTTTCTATGGAACAGCGGAATGCTGCTTTTTCAGGCGGGTGTTTTTCTTGAAGAGCTGGAGAGCCACGCTCCTGAGTTACTAGCGGCGGCCCGGGTTGTTGCCAAAAGTTGCCCCGTTCAGGACCAACCCTGGGCCAGGCTATGGTCGCCGACATCAGATCAGATGAGGTCCCTCACGGCCATTTCCGTGGACTATGCCGTGATGGAAAAAACTGAAAAGAGCGCAGTGGTGGCCTGCGACTTGGGTTGGTCGGACCTGGGAAGTTTTGACGCCCTTTACGAGGAAAGCGACAAAGATGCAGGGGGCAACGCTTTTTCAGGCAGCGAACCCCCTGTCTTTCTCGATTCAAACGATAATTTGGTGGTGGCTGAGCGAACTGTGGCCCTTATTGGGGTACACGACCTTTTGGTCATCGACACTTCCGACGCTCTTTTGATCGTGCATAAGGGTGAAAGCCAGAAGGTCAAAAACCTTGTGGAAAAGTTAACGGTCAGGCCGGATAAAAGCAGGTTGCTTTAAGTTTTTACAAAGTTCAAAAACTTTGCGCCAGTGTCAATAAGGAAAGAGGAAGATATGAGTGAAATTGAACGCACCGACGAGGTTGCGTGGGACCACGTGATCACGTCGAAAAAAAGGGTGCTCGACATCAACGTCAAAGAACTGGTGAAGTACCGCGACCTGCTTTTCCTACTGGTTAGGCGCGACTTTGTGGCCCAGTACAAGCAATCGGTGCTGGGACCGCTTTGGTTTTTTATTCAGCCTTTACTCAATACGCTTGTTTTTACTGTAATCTTTGGGAATATCGCCAAGATTCCTACGGACGGGATTCCGAACATGCTGTTCTACATGGCCGGCACTGTGGTCTGGAGTTTCTTTTCCTTGACTTTTACCAACGTGGGGATGACGTTTGCGACGGCAAACGGTCTCTTTTCCAAAGTCTATTTCCCGCGCTTGATCGTGCCGATCGCCAATGTCATCAACAACGTCATCACCTTCGGGATCCAGTTCCTCCTGTTCCTGGGATTTTTGTTCTACTTTCTTTTGGCCGGAAGCGCCCTGCATCCTAACTTGTGGATTTTATTCTTACCGATTTTACTGATTCACGTGGGATTGTTCGCGATGGGAACGGGTTTGATCGTTTCAGCCCTCACGACCAAGTACCGCGACTTGAGGTTTCTTGTCGGATTTGGTCTTCAGCTTTGGATGTACGCAACGCCCGTGGTTTATCCCGCTTCGATCGTCAAACCGTCCCTGCTGTGGGTGCTCTGGATGAACCCCCTGGCCCCCGTGGTTGAGTTTTTTCGGTTCATGTTTTTGGGCAAAGGCATCGTCAATCCCCTGTTTTATTCCATCAGCGTTGTAGAAAGTCTGCTTCTGATTCTTTTGGGGCTAGTTCTGTTTACGAGGACTGAAAAAGATTTCATCGATCGGATATAGCCGAAGGTTCTCGAACAATTTTCTTGGAAAACAACGCTTTTAAAAGAAGGAACAAGAATGGCTCTTTGTGTCAGTGTGGATCATGTCAGCAAACAGTATATTTTAGGGAATTTTGGGTACGGGACTTTTCGGCACGACTTGCAAAGCTGGTGGGCCAAACTCAGGGGAAAAGAGGACCCGAACGCCAAGTTGGGCGGTCCCGGGTTGGGTGAGGCGAACGAGGAGTTTATGGCCCTAAACGATGTTTCGTTTGAGGTGCACGAAGGCGACCGTGTGGGAATCGTGGGACGCAACGGGTCCGGAAAATCAACCATCCTCAAGATCCTTTCCCGCCTGACAACCCCGACGAGGGGAAGCGTGAAAATCAAGGGACGGGTAGCGAGCCTGCTGGAGGTGGGGACGGGCTTTCACCCCGACCTGACAGGACGTGAGAACGTTTACCTGAACGGATCGATCCTGGGGATGCGGCGCTGGGAAATACGGGAAAAGTTTGAAGAGATCGTCGCGTTTTCCGAGATCAACCAATTTATTGATACCCCTGTAAAACGCTATTCGAGCGGGATGTACATCCGGTTGGCTTTTGCTGTCGCCGCACACCTCAAGTCAGAAATCCTGATCCTGGACGAGATCCTGGCCGTTGGCGATATGGGTTTTCAACAAAAATGTGTGGCAAAGATGAAAAGTCTGGGCCAGGACGAGGGCCGAACGATTATTTTTGTCAGTCACATCCCAGGCTACGTGAAAGAACTGTGTACGCGCGCTATACTTTTGCGCAAAGGTCAAATGGTCATGGAAGGTGAGACGTTGCCTGTTATGGATGAGTACGAGAGGGAACTGCGCGGATGAGCCGAAGAGGCCAAAGTGAACAAGTTGACACAGTTCTGACTAAAGCCGGATTGGAGGTCTTTATTCATGTCTCAACCTAGTAAGGTTTTAGCAAAAGTGACGGAAATTCAACAGTACCAATCGGGGGTCTATGGCGTGAGCTTTGAAACCCCTGTTCGTGCAAACCGTTACCTTGCCGGGCAATTTCTCCATTTAACCCTGGACGAGTTTGACCCCACGACGGGTTACTGGCCTGAAAGCCGGGTTTTTTCTATTGCGTCCCAACCTCGGCAAGGTCACGTCAGCATCGTCTACAGTGTGAAGGGCGTTTATACCCGGCGCATGGAGCAAGAGCTGGCCGTCGGCAAAGACGTATGGTTGAAGTACCCCTACGGGGACTTTGTGATTCATGAAAGCAGTTTTGAGGGCAGGCCCTTGGTGCTGTTGGCCGGAGGTACCGGGGTCGCCCCCTACATCCCCTATTTAACGGCAAAGGAGCTAGCTGTTGAGGGCCCTCCTGTCCACCTTTACTACGGGGCGCGGCTTCCCGAACTGTTTCTTTTTTGTGATGAGCTGCTGGAGTCTAAAAAAAACCACCCCAGAATTGCGTTGAGATTTTATCATGAGGAAGGAAACTTTTCGGATGCACCGGC
>JABEVL010000097.1 GCA_013043995.1 Spirochaetales bacterium
ATCCAAGGCTTCGGGCGAAAAACCCGGTCCGTTGTCCCGAGCCGTCAGGACAACCCACGGGTCTTCCCGGTCTAAACGCACGATGACTTCGGGCTCGGGACCTGCGTACTTTTTGACATTCTCCAAAATATTCGACAGGGCCTCAAGGACCAGCTCCCCGTCGGAATAAAAAAACTGCAGGTCTCCTTCAGTAGAAATCTTAAGCTGGGAGGAGGGCTCGCTGGATTCAGCTTCTTGAGCCTGAAACTGGGCAAGCAGTTCTTTCAGGGGGAGCGGCTCATAACGAACGGGACGATTCTCCGTTGAAATTCCTGCGTATTCGAGGGCTTTACGCGTCGAACGCTCCAGCCTTTTGGCAGATTCATCGACGTATTCAAGGAATTTTCTGGCCTCATCGACCTGGATGTAGGGTCTGAGCATTTCGGCAAAGCCCAGAATCCCATTGAGAGGTGTTCTGAGTTCGTGACCGATCAGGGCCAGCATGTTCGCCTTGGCTTCTTCGAGCCTTGCGATTTTCAGGTGCGCCGATTGAACCTCTTGAGTACGCAGGCGAACCTCTTTTTCGAGAGCTTGCCTCCGGTGTTCTTCGTACGTTTTGTGCCGGACGTAGGCAAGTTCCTTCCGCAACATCGCCAGAAGCATCCGCCAATCAACGGGTTTCAGAACAAAGTTCCCAACCCCCATGTTGATCAAGGGAATGAGCTGGGTCGCGTCGCTATAGGCGGAGGTCACCAAAAAGCTCTGCTGGGGTTTAAGGACCTGCATCTGGCGGATCATCTCAAGCCCGCCCATCACGGGCATGTGGATGTCGGTGATGACGACGGCGAAAGGTTTGGACTGGAACAGCTCAAGAGCTTCCACCCCGTTTGTGGCCAGTTCAACCTGAGGGAAGATCGTCTGAAGAATCTCGGAGATCTCAACACGGACGGATTCTTCATCCTCGACGTAGAGGAGGGAGTAGTCCTTGGCAAGACTTCGAACTTCTTCGACGAGATTTTCGGGCTTGATCAGGGATGGAATCATCACTCCTTCCTTGAGGCGGGGAGAACGGCCTGGAACTGTACCCCGTTGTCCAGGGGTTCCACACTCAGGCGGCCGCAGTGATGTTCTTCGATGATGAGCTTGGCCATAAAAAGTCCAAAGTTTGAAGAGAGTTCAGGCTTCACGGGTGCGTTATGCGTCAGGAGCAACACGACCTGACCGTTCGACGGGAAGCACCTCAGAACGATAAGCGGATCCTTGGTTTCAGCGCCCGTAAAGGCCATGCCGGCCTCCTGGAAAAGCTCCAGGAGAACCTGGATCAGCTCGCCAGCAAAACCGTCCACCTCGACCGGGACGACCGAAGGGACGTAGTCCAGGGCCACGCCTTGCCGACTCAGGCTCGGACCGACAAGTTCCAGAGTCCGTCTCAAAACCTCGTCAAGATTCTCCCTCTTGCGGCAGGGATTGAGCGAGAAAAGACCACGAAAATTTTCAATCGTTTGGGACAAGGACTGAACGGTTTCGGTGATTTTCTGCAGTTTGTTCATCAGGTAGCCCTCGTCCAGCTGGCCAAGTTCGAGTTTGAGCTGCACGTTCCCTACCAACGAATTGATCACCGTCAAGGGCTGCCGCCATTGGTGAGCGATCAGGTGCAGAAGCTCCCCCATCTGGGTTTGACGGGAACGCATCAAGGCCAACCCCTGCTCCTTCTGGATCTTTTCGGCCGAAGGTTCTTCCAGAAGAGAATTCCCGTCGGCCGCCTCAGGGTGCATCAGAGCAAAAAATCCCCCAGCCTGGGCGGACAACCTGAAGGAAACGACCGGCTTCCAGCACACTTCTGTCGAGGTCTCTCTTTTGAGTTTACCCGACCAGACCGGATATTTTTGGGCTAAATCCCACCACCGGGGCTGATTTTCTGCCTCGAGAGCCAGCGTGCTGCTTTTTTTCCCCACGGCGGCCCTGCTGAGCTCGCCGAACGCCCGGTTAAACGAGGTCCAAACTCCCGTTTCATCGACGATTTCGAGGGGAAAAGGACACGCATTGAGAACTTCAGAAAAATCGGTCTGGACTGAATCGCGCTCGTCTGTTGGCACTTCATCATTGTAACCCCGATTCTCCAGAATGAAAGGGGTAATTTGACGGCACTTTACATTTCCTTTTCTTTGTGCTAGCTTGCCTGCCAAGAGTTTTCGTGAAGGGGTTTCTTATGGCCAGAAGATGCGATATTTGCGGCAAAGGCACGATGTTCGGTAACAACGTTCCCCGCAAAGGTCAGCCAAAGAAGCAGGGTGGTGCCGGCCAGCACATCGGGGTCAGAACCCTGAGAAGCTTTAAAGCCAATATTGTGAGCGTTAAGACCAAACTGAACGGTACAGTTCAAACGATCAAGGTGTGCACGTCCTGCCTCAAGGCGAACAAGGTACTGAAAGTCTGATTTTTTAGACTTAAAAAGAGACCGGCTCAAAGCCGGTTTTTTTTTGCTTTTTTATCTTCCCAGGTTAACCCGTCCCAAGCCGGTTCAATCCCTGCGGGAAGGCGCTTTAAAAGGTCCTTGTAGCGGATTTCATGACCGATATGGATGAGGTAGGTTTGGCCGGCCCCCAGCTTTTGGGCCATCACCACCGCCTGCTCAAAGTTGAAATGCGTCGGATGCGAGCGTTCCTGGAGTCCGTCCAAAAAAAGAACGTCCAACCCCTTCAGTAAGTCCTGCGAGACCTGCGGAATTTCGTTGCAGTCGGTAATCCAGGCGGCCCGCCCCACCCTGAATCCCAGGATACTGTCTTTACCGTGGACGACCCTCAAGGGCAAAATTTCAAACCCCGAAGCTTCAAAGCGTTCTCCCTCCTGAATCACGTGTTCACGCAATTTGGGACGCGAATTCATCCCGTCACCAGGGACAAAGGCGTAAGGGAACATCCTGTTAAGCTGCTCAAGGACGTTTTTTTCGGCCCAAATATCGATGCCGCGGCGAAAGGAAAGGGGGCGAAGGTCGTCCAGCCCCAGGACGTGGTCGGCGTGACCGTGGGTGTAGAGAACACCATCGACGGTGTCTAGGGCCTGACGCAGGGCTTGAGCACGGAAGTCGGGGCCCGAGTCGATGACTAGGCGCCTCGAGCCCTCTTCGATCAGCAAAGACGTACGCAAACGGCGATCACGAGGATCCGTGGAACGGCAAACCGGGCAGGAACATCCGATGACGGGCACACCTGTTGAGGTTCCACAACCGAGAACGGTCAGCCTCAACGATCCTCTCCCTTGGCGTTCCTTTTTTTCAAAAGCGTTTTTCTGAAGTTGTAATCTTCGAGAAGGGTCAAAAGTTCGTTGGAGAACTCCAGGGAGAACACGGCGTCGGTTCCCAGGCTACCGCTCACCTGAAGGGGCCCGGCCTTAAAGTTCAGGCGAAGGTGAAGTTCGGGCTTACCCAAAGGCAGTGTCGCGTCGGAAGGGAGTTCTAAAACGGCTCGTTTCGTGCTAAGCCGGACAAGACCAACTTTCCAGGTGGAGTTCCCCTCCACGACCCAGGCCTCGTTCGAACAGCCCAGCAAGGCCTGTTCAGTTTCCGAAACTTCGATTTCGTCGTTCCCCATGCTTTCATAAGTCTCCAGGCGCAGAGCTTGTTCTTCCCAGAAAGTGCCTAAAATCTCAACCAGCTCCGAAGGGACCGATTTGAACTCGACAGCCAGCCAGCAGACGTTTTTGCGCTCGGGCACCGGCGTGATCGAAGCGAGGTGGACCCGGATGTGGAACCGCGCTGCGGACTTGGCTTCGGGGGCGTCAAAAACGAGGATCAGTGTGTTCACGCCCGTTGTGAAGCGAGAAAAAAGGGAAACTTCAGAAGCGGTTAGAACTGCCAGCAATTGAGCAGAAGTCATCCCCAAAACGGCCGGAACGCACGTCAGGTTGTACTCCCCCAGCTTCAGCACCGTCTGATTCAGGACAAGGTTGGTACGATGCGTGAAATAGGCGTCCACCTTGGCCGTTCGATCGGCAAACTTGGCTTGAAGCAGCTGAACATCGTAAACCTGCATACTTCCATTCTAACAGACACAACGGGCGCGCTCAAGCCGCAGAATCCCTTGCAGGGAAGGCTCATGAGCTTTAAAGTAGTGGTATGCGTCTTTGGGAGTCCGTTTTTCTTCTTTTGCTCGTTTTCCATCACCTGGCCCTGCTCGTCCGGCGTTCCCGAAGACCCTTGGTCCTGAACTGGCTGGCCCCTTTAGCGGCGCTGGCGGCCAT
>JABEVL010000098.1 GCA_013043995.1 Spirochaetales bacterium
GCCTTTTGACTGGATTTCTGAGCGACCGCTCCAAACGCTACTGGGCCTGGACGATCGGCGGGTACGCGGTGAACCTTCTGGCCGTGCCCGCCCTGGCCCTGGCGCCCGGGCTGGGCTGGGTCTGGGCCTGCGGACTGATCGTCGTCGAACGTTTTGGCAAAGCCATCCGCCACCCCGCCAAAAACACCCTGGCGTCGTTTGCCGCCAAAGAAGTAGGCGCGGGAAAAGGCTTTGCCCTTCAGGAGGCTCTGGACCAGATCGGAGCATTTTTAGGTCCTGTTCTCCTTTTCATCGTTCTGACAGAAAAAGCCGGCCACACGCTGGCCGACTACGCCTTGGGCTTCATGATTTTGGGCATCCCGGCCGTAATCACCCTCGTCCTGATCCTGGTGGCCCGCTTTACCTACCCCCGCCCCCAGGATTTTGAAACTGCCGCACCCAGCTCGGTTCCCGACAGGCATTTTCCCACCTCGTACTGGATCTTCCTAGGAGCCATTGCCTTTCTGGCCGTGGGCTTTGCAGATTTTCCGCTCATGGCCTTTCACTTCGCCCAAAAACACACTGTACCGCAAAACGACATTCCGCTTCTTTACGCTCTGGCCATGGGGGTGGACGCGCTCTCGGCCCTCTTTTTCGGCCGGATGTACGACAAACGCGGCTTTCGTGCGTTGGTTATATCCTCTCTCGTTTCAGCTTTTTTCGCGCCGTTCGTTTTTCTTGTCAACACCCCCTGGTCGGCTTTTTTGGGGATGATCTTTTGGGGAGTGGGCATGGGGGCCCAGGAATCCATCCTGAAGTCCGCCGTGACTTCGCTGGTACCCAAAGAAAAGCGCGGCACGGCTTTCGGTATTTTTTATACGGGCTTTGGGATCTTTTGGTTTTTAGGAAGCTGGGCAATGGGCGTGCTTTACGGCATTTCGCTGACAAGCCTCGTTGCCTTTTCCATGGTTTTCCAGCTTGCGTCGGTCCCGCTCTTCCTGTGGGCTGGACGTCATCGCCCCTCCTCCACGATCGCCCCCACCCCGGGACAGCACTGATACTCGACCTGAAAAGTCGTGTGTTCGATGCCGAAGGTGTCGTGCAAGATCTTGCTGATGGCGTTGAGGATTTCTGAAGTTTCAGAGACCGCCAGGTCCTGCCTCAGATTGAGGTGAGCCTCCAGGAAAAGCTCGTGTTCGTCCAAGCTCCAAATGTGCACGTGATGGATGTTGAAAACCTGGTCAACACGGCGGACAGCGGCCTCGATCTCGGCCACCGAAAAGTCTTCGGGGGCTCCTTGCATCAAGATGTTGAAGCTTTTCTTCAAAATGCCCCAGACCTGGGCGAAAATGTAGAGGCTGACCAGGATCGACACCACGGGGTCAATCCATTTCCAGTGCAGCACAAGGATGAAAACACCTCCGGCAATGACCCCGAAGGAAGCCGCCAGGTCTCCCAAAAGGTGCAGATACGCAGCCCGCACGTTCAAACTTTCGCGGGAGCCGCGATGGAGCAGGAGTACCGAAAAAAGGTTGCCAACCACGCCGACAAAAGCCAAAAGAATGACCACCCCTCCCTGAACCTCACTCGGGTGAAAAAGGCGCACGAGGGCTTCCTGAAGAAGAAAAACTGAAACACTGATCAAAAGGATGCTGTTGATCATAGCCGCCAGAATGCCCGCCCTCTTATACCCAAAAGTTTTGCGGCGGTTACGGGCCCGACCCGAAACCTTGAAGGCCGCATAACTCAGAACGAGGGAAAAACCGTCGCTAAAATTGTGCAGGGCATCCGAAAGAAGTGCCAAACTCCCTGAAATAAGCCCGCCGGCGACCTCGGCGGCGGTGATCGCCAGGTTCAAGAGGGTTGCCCCCAAAAATGAACCGACTTTCATCGAGGACGCGTCGGCATGGTGATGATGTTCGTGACTCATAATCTTCCTAGTTTTCTAAGATTGGAAACTTAAGTGCTTGTGTCAAGGCCCAAACTTGACGAAGTCGCCAAAAATGGCAACATTGAAAATATGGATGATCATCAGAAGCGTCGCTACGAGCTGACCGCCGAAATCTTTAAAGCGCTGGGGCACCCGATGCGCCTGGCGATACTCGAAAAACTGAAGGACCGCTCCTGGTGCGTTTGCGAGCTGGCCGATGACTTGAAGCTCAACAAGTCGGTCACCTCCAAGCACCTTTCGCAACTACGGAACGCCGGCATCCTTGAAACAGAAAAACACGGTACCCAGGTTGTCTACACGCTGGCCACGCCCTGTGTGCTGGAAATGAGCGACTGCAGCCTCAGGGCGACGATCGAACAAAGAAACAAACGGATGAGTTTTGAGGGTTTTCAGTAAATTCTTTGTGCCTTTAGGCAGGAGTCCGCGCGAGGAGGAAACCACGGCGAGTTGGCTTTTCAGTTTCAGGCCCTTGACCCGCCGCAAAACGGTTCAAGCCTGAAACCGGCAGAATTCTACTCAAGAAAATGAGTCGGATTCTGCCAAGAGAAGGACTGCACTCCTTTCTTCCCGCACAAGGCTGAGCACCAACGTTTTCTGAGTTCCCAAGCCAGCAGCTTGGGTTGCCGTTCACGCGTAAAAACTCCCTTGCGGTTTCCGTTCACCCGGGTCAGGGCCTGCTTGGTGGCAAAATCCGCGAACGCCCAAACGTGTTCACCGATGACGAAATCGAGCTTGTCAAATACGCGCTGGTAATGCTCCGCCATGGCGACTTGATATTCTTCAGTGAACATGACCGGAGGACTTTGGTGAAACCCCGCAATGGCGTCTGCACCAAATTCCGTGACAAAGACGGGACGGTGGTAACGATCAAACCACTTCTGCAAATTTTTTTCCAAATTCGGCTCGATCGTCTCAAGCTGTCCAGAATTGAGATACCAGGATTCGTAGGTATTAAGGCAGATGAGGTCCACAAGGTGACCCACGGTGTCTTCATCGGGGTCAACATTCATCACCAAGGTCACAGGCCGCTGGGGATCAAGCCGACGCATCGTCTGGATGATGGGAGTGAAATAAGGCAAGGCTCCTGGTTCTGCTGTCGCGGCCTCATTCCCCACACACCACATCACAACGGAAGGATGATTCTTATCCCTTTGATAGAGTTCCTTCAGCGTTTGTTCGTGATGCTTCCGCGTTTCACTACTGATCTTTTCTTCGGAAAAAACGACGGCATTGGGCTTCCAGAAATTGAAGCCCACGGCGGGCACCTCATCAACGATCACAAAGCCCTCTTGATCGGCCAAGTTCATAAACTCTTCGGAATAAGGATAATGCGAGGTGCGGATTGAATTGGCGCCCATCCATTTCAAAAGGTTGAAATCTTTGACCAAGGTGGCCTCGTCAAGACCTTTTCCTCTCAGCACACTGTCTTCGTGTTTTCCGAATCCCTTGAAGTAGAAGGGTTTATTGTTAATAAGGAAATTTTGGTCCTTGATCCGGATGTTTCGGATGCCGATGGGCAGTCGGTAGATGTCCTTGCGGTCGGCCAGGTCCAGCAGGGTGGCCTCGAGGGTATACAGGTGGGCGTCACCCGGTTGCCAGAGTTTTGGGCTCGGCACAGTGAGGCAACCTTCTGCGGACTCAGCTTCGGCCGCCTTGACTCCGTTTTCATCGAAAAGCCTGAGAGCAATTTTTTGAAAGTCACCCTGAACCTTCATTCGATACTGAACACTTCCAAGGTCATTCTGGACGTCGCTCACCACATCCATGTCTAAAAAGTAAACCTTGGGAACTGTGTAGAGTTTAACGGGTCGATGAATACCCGCGTAGTTGTAAAAGTCATGGTGGTATTCCTGAACTTTTTCTGACGCCGAGTTGATCCTGACTTCACCCGGGGGGAGCGTCGTCCAGTTTAAGGTATTATCCACGGCCATCGTGATGCGGATGGAAGTTCCTGGATGAACCTTATCCGTCAGTTCGGCTTCAAAGGGGAGAAATCCTCCCTGATGGCGAACCACTTCAGCTCCATTGATGTACACGATGCAATGATGCGAGGCACTTCCTACCCGGATAAAAAAACGTGAATCGCGCCAATGCTCGGGAATGAAGGCGTTCGTTTCATACCAAACAATCCCAACGTGATCCCGTAAACTGACGTCCTGCGTCAAGTCATTGTAACTGGCCGGCACAAACATCGGCAAGGTGTTTTTCAGGGGCTCACTGAACCACCGCTCCTCCAGCCCCTTGGAGTCATCTTTTTTGAAGCGCCAGATTCCGCTCAGATCTTTTATTTCACGAGTTTCACTTTCACGCGGGTAAAGCATTTTCAGTTTCCTTTCTTCCCTGGGTCTTCCAGCTAAAACCTGTGTCCTACCTCGACGGCAAAGTAGAGGATCAGGTTGCTCGAAGCTGAGTACTGTCCAGGGGTAATCGTACCGCCCTGGTCCAGGTAGTAAAAGGAAGAAGGGAGATGCGAGGTGGCTGACACACCAAATTTCAATGGAACGCGCACAAAAAGATCTTGCGTCAAAGAATATTCCATATCCAAGCCAGCGTCAAAATAGAGCTGACTGAATTCAGCTTGATCGCTCGAGTTCAGGGAGTTGCCGTTGATCTGACCACCGAGGTAACCCGACCACAGGATTCCAAGAAGCGGCGCTACCGTCCAGTTCTTTAGAAAAGTGATCGGGTATTTCCCCTCCAGCCCCACATCGTACTGACTGATGCTCCAGCTCAACGAACTGCTTGTGGTGACAGCAAAGGCGGAGCTGGCGGCATTGATGGGCCCGACAGCCATACGAAGACCGACCGTGGCCGTCACGTACTTGGTAAAATCCAGAAACCCGCACACTCCCAGGGTTGAAGCCGAGGTGACAAACTCTGCCGTACTCCCCGGAACTGTAAACTGCTGGTCTTCCCAGTACGAGGTCCCTTCAAGCCCTCCCCCTGCATCCACGTTAAACTGGTGCAGGAAGGGAAGAAGCTTAAAACCAGAAGCCCAAAGGTTCCCGCTCCAAAGACTCAAAAGCAGGACCAAAGCAACACGCAAGCGAGAAACAATTTTCAGGACAACTCTCATGGATAGCTCACAATCCTGGGGTATTGGGTGAAATTGCTGGGCAAGGCTTGACCAGGCACGGAATCCAGGGCGTGCGAAATATAACCTTGCGTGCTAGGATTTTCGGATGAAATGATATCAAGAGCCATGACATCGTTGAATTTAACACTCGGGTTTGTGGGTGTTTCAACCGCATGATCGCAATTGACAACGGCCCCGTTCGTATTGATAAAGACCCCGTAAATCCCCATCCCCCAAGCCTGGTGGCTGGTCACACTGTCCGAAACCTTGTAAGAAGCCCACCCGTTATACGAAGTCCCGTTCCACGTGGACATCCAATCGCTCTGACTCGGCACGTCGTAGGGTAATTCACTCTGATAAAAATACGTCTGGCCTCCGTTCCCGTTCCAAAGAGTTTGATACTGCTGAAAATGCTCCACAGCGAGGCCGTAAATGGTCACATTTGCCCCATTCACAATCACGCCGTTGGTCGCGGTGTTCACGTTCCACCCCACAGTTCCTGCATTGCCGTGGTCTGCCCTCCAAGCCCAGGTATCGTCGACAATCACGTTGTTGGAATTGATGATCAAACACGCATTTGCCTTACCTGCAATATCTCCGCCGACGCGGAAGAAAACGTCGCTCAGGGTCGTAGGATCCGTCGCATGGCTCGCGGAAGCCCCTGTCGGCCCAACTTGTAAAAGAACTTGCGAATTCACGGTACCTGCGTCAAAGAGTATGCCGGCGATCATCTCACCGTCATAATCGGGTACGATCATGTCGGCATTTCCCGCCGTTGGGACCAGGGTGGGGACACCTAATCCCAGCACAACCGTGTCAGGGCGCACCAAGGTAATAGGCTGATCCAAGTAGTAGATCCCCGGGGTGATCAGCAGATCCTTTCCAAGAGCTAATTGGGCGTTTATTTTTTCAGCTGTATCGCCCACTTGAGTGATGTAGAAGTCGTTGAGCGACACAGAAGTCCCTACGGGAGTACCCGATTTCCAGTCGGGTCCTGTCGAATTGCTGCGGACTCCTGGAACAAAGACGTAATAGTTATTGGAAGAGTCTAAATACAGAAAGGGTTTTTCCCGCACGACAGGCGTTGTGGTGACAACAGTATAGGGTGTGTAATTGGTCGGTGTGGCCAGCGGGGGATCCACGGCACCCGAGGAAACCCAATTGGAGGCGGCAGGGCTGTTGTCGCCGACAAAAACCTCATTCCAGACCGCTCCCGACCATGTCCCCCAGTTGCTGTTCCGGGAAAACCACTGCTGCTGAGATCCTGGCGTCACAGTTCCGCCGATGTAGGAGTCGGCCATGAACCCTCCGCTCGCATACTCACCGCCGCCGCCTCCGGGCGGAACCTCAAACAAAGCCAAATTTGAATCGATATCAAGGCGCCTCAAGGGTGCCGCTTGCGAGACGGCCCACATCAGGGAAGCAAGTTGGTTCATGCCGTTGTACGATCCAGAATTCGTGAAGCGAAAGTTTTCAGCTTCGCGCCAGAAATTGGTCGTGCAGGCTCCTCCTGCCCACTCGCCGGTTACCCCCAGGAGGCTTCCTGTAAACTGAACGTCGTCGGGGCTAAAGCCCAACCCCGCCATTTCGGTGTAGAAACCGATCTGCATATTCAGACCCGAGTAGACACCCGGTTTAAATAAAAACGCAAAACCAGGATTCGTGGCGGTTCCGAATTGGTTGGACTCCATGGCGTTGTAGGCGGTATCCATTTCTGACTGGATATTCGTGCTCGTGGGAGAAAACACGTAAACGTAGGGTCCAAAGTTGACCCCGGAGGTGTTCGTCGTTGAGGCGACGTAAGGAGGGGGAATCGCCGTTGATCCGCCGCTGGTGCCCGTTGTCGTGCCGGTGTTGCTGCCGGTGCCGGTCGTTGTCCCGCCGCCGGTCCCTGTGGTTGTTCCGCTCCCGCCGGTCCCTGTGGCCGCAGCGGCAGGGGCATTTCGGCTTAAAATGCCTTCCCAGACAGATTTGCTCGGATCCTGACACCCTGAGAGGTACACCGCGAATGCTGCAAGCAGCACAAAAATCGAAATTGAACGCGCACTATTTGAAAAAAAACCTTTCATCTTGGGACCCCCAACAAGTAAAACAAATCACTATGACGATGTTCACGCTAATTGTTTACGTTAATAACGGTAAACCCTGTTTTATAAAACTGTCAACAAATATTTCATCTCCGTGTTCTACAGCAACAATCCTCCGGTACGGTCAGAACGTGTTGAAGAGGGGGAGCCGTTTTTTGTACAAGGGAAAATCAAGGGCGACGAGGGAGGAGTTTACAGGGCTGGGGGCGGCCCACGGAACTCTCCCGATGGGCCAGCCACGACGAGTTCGTACCTCAGAAGTGCAACGCGAGCGCGTCTAAGCAAAACGGGACAGGGGAGAGTCGATCCCGAAGGATCCTGGGCTGAAGCTGAGATTTTAAGAGGGCTTCACAAATCCTACAATGCAGGAGATGAAATGCTAACCCGTAACGTGCCAAGCATCGTCATCTTCGTGATGCTCGTGCTGAACAGGGTTGACCGGCTGATCGTCCTGGTGGTAGTCGCGGTCCGGCCGGTCAAACTTGTGGTGGCCGAAACGCGGCCACAGTATGACGCAACCGCTCAGACTGCCGGCAACGAGGCAGGCTAAGACGGCCAAGCCCGCTAACCTTAAGACACGGAACTGACGCGGAGTTTTCATTTTCACCTCTTCGAGCAATTTAATCATTTTTGACCGCCTGGGCCACGCAGGATTTCGTGCTTTGAGAGCTTTTTGCCCCTTCGCGTCCTGCTAGTGTTCCAACCTCCGGTCATTTTTCACCGGACTTTACTTTCTTCGCTTTTACCCCTCGGCCTTCCCTCCACTGCTTTGCGATTTCAGAAGGGGCGGCAGCCAGATTTTTGACGCGGGGCAGATGAAATTGGAACTTCATGGCCAACAGACGCAAGGCAATCGTCAGCAGTGCGCCGACTCCTAGAGCCAAGGTGTCAGTGCCGCCCAGAGTTTTCGTCCCGTAAACGGCCAGGGAACCCACAACGGCCGCAGTGGCATAAAAATCTGAAACAAGAAC
>JABEVL010000010.1 GCA_013043995.1 Spirochaetales bacterium
ACGCTGGCGGGGATCGCGACGCTGGTCAGTCCGGAGCACCCCCAAAACGCACCCAAGCCGATAGAGGTGACGCTGGAGGGGATGGTGATGCTGGTCAGTCCGGAGCACCCCCAAAACGCACCCAAGCCGATGGAGGTGACGCTGGAGGGGATGGTGAAACTTCTAGAAAGAGTACCGGGAGCGTCAAGAAGCGCATCGCCTGCTTTGTCGTAGAGAACGCCCGAAATCGACTCAAAGTCGGGGTTTCCCGAAGCGACGGTGATGCTGATCAGTACGGTGCAACCGCCAAACGCATCCGAACCGATAGAGGTGACGCTGGAGGGGATGGTGACGCCGGTCAGTCCGGTGCAAGAGGCAAACGCATCCGATCCGATTGAGGTGACGCCCGTAGGTACTATTAGCGCGCCAGTCGGCGGGGTCGTGTAGCCAGTTAATGTAATTGTCGTCCCCGTAGTGCTGAATTTAAGATTCGTCGGCACCCACACGGCGTACAAATCAACATTCGACGCCCCCATCGTGAAGGTTGCGCCTACCGCATAGCTCGTCCCGGTCCCATCGGTTTTTGTCATCCATCCAGCTAAAGCGTACCCCGAGTAGCTCATGTTTCCTATCCCTAAGATGGTCACAGTTGAGCTGGCCCCATAAACGTTGCCATCTACCGGCGGGGCACCCGTTAGAGCCCCATTTGAGTGGTAGGTCACACTGTAAGGCGTGCCCCAGACCGCAAAAAGGGTGACATTGGCAGTTCCCATCGTAAAGGACGCCCCGGTTGCGTAGCTCGTTCCGGTTCCGTCGGCCTTTGTGTTCCATCCAGAAAACCCCGACCCTGTCTTTGCGAGATTCCCCGTGTTACCCAAAACCGTCACTGGAGTCCCCTGGGCATAGCTATTGCCGTCTGTGGGAACCGTGCCGCTGGTGGCTCCATTGGCATCATAGGTCACTGTAAATGTCGCCGCAGGGGTCGACGACGAAGATGACGACGTAGGACTTTGGCACCCCCAGAGCGCCAACCCTGCCGCAAGAATCAAGGCAATTTTCTCAAAGTGTTTCATCTTCACTCCCCCGACAAGGGCTATCTGTTTGATCATATTAGTTTATGAACGACACAATTAGTAAAATCTGATAGTAAAATCTGAGTCGAATTTTAATGCAGTGATGGGGAACCGTCTAGGCTTCGTGACAGGGAAGTCATTCAGGGTACTTTGGGTTTTGCTGAAACGCGGTTTTTAACTGTACAGCTAGACTTCATCCAAACTTCATCTTGGAACGAGATGCTTGTCCCGGAGGAAAAAATGAACACGACTTTAAGTTCGCGGCCGGACGGCTGGATTTCCAAGGTTCCCGAGGTGACGGTCTTTTTCTGGATCATCAAGGTCCTGGGCACGACGGTCGGCGAAACAGCGGCGGATTACCTGAACATGAGCCTGGGATTGGGTCTTCACGGGGCGACCCTCGTGATGGGAAGTCTTTTTGTGGTGGCGCTTTTCATTCAGCTCCGGGCCAAAAAATACATCCCGTGGGTTTACTGGCTCACCGTGATTTTGATCAGCATCGTGGGAACGTTGATCACGGACAATCTTTCGGACCGCCTTCACGTGCCCTTGGCCGTTTCAACGGTTGTTTTCAGCGTTCTCTTGATTGTCACGTTCGTCGTTTGGTTCTTGAACGAAAAGACCCTTTCCATTCACTCGATTTTCACCTTGAAACGCGAGCTCTTTTACTGGTTGGCCATTCTCTTCACCTTCGCCCTGGGCACGGCAGGAGGGGATTTTATGGGGGAGGCGCTCCACCTGGGCTACCTCGTTTCCTTGTCCATTTTTGCAGGAGCGATACTCGTGATCGGCCTGGCCTACCGCTTTCGAGCCCTGGGTTCCGTGCTGTCTTTCTGGTTGGCCTACATCCTGACGCGGCCCCTGGGAGCATCCCTGGGCGACCTGTTGACCCAAAAGACCGACGGAACGGGGTTCGGCCTCGGTTCAACGGGCGGTTTGGGCTTTGGAAAAGGCCCTGTCAACCTCGTCTTTTTCGTCTTGATCCTCGGTCTTGTGGTATTTCTAAGCCTGACGCGGGTCGACCGTCCCCGGGATGAGGGCCGTCTCGAGCCAGAAAAATAAGGAGCCCAAAGAAAAAAGCCCGCTTTGACGTATTTTGACCAAAATCTGACAGGTTATTCATCGTTTTTCAATTTTGAGGAACCATCCTCATCCTGGGGCCCCGGCTCCGGAGGTCAAAATGAAGATCGCGTATTCTGTGGCGGGAGAAGGTTTGGGGCACGCGGCACGGATGGTCTGCCTGGCTCCCCGCCTGGCGCAAACGCACGAGGTGGAACTCTTTTGCCCGGCGACAGTCCGGGACTACGTGCTGGAACGCCTGCCGGGGCGGACGTTGCGTGACGTGCCGCATTTCAGTTTTATCAAAAAAGGGGATCGGGTCCTCTTTTTTGCCACCTTGGCGACGGCTGTTCGGCGTCTTCCGGCTTTTGTGCGCGAAGTCTTCCGCCTGGCGGAGCTTTTGAAGGCGGAATCTTTCGACGCGGTCATCAGCGACTTTGACCCCTACCTTGCCTGGGCTGGCCGTCTGGCGGGCCTGCGCGTCGTCCAAATCAATCATCCGGGCGTCGTGATGCGCAACTTGTCGTTCAACCCGCTTTCTTGGCCGGCCGTCCTGGCGGCTTTTTTGTTGGAAGGCCCGTGGAACCGGCGCATCCTCTGCTCGTTTTACGGCGGTGACGTGGGGCCCTTGCTGAGGCCCGAACTCCTGTCCCAACCCCGCCGGGATTCAGGAAGCTGGGTGTGTCACCTTAAACCCGAGTACCACGACGTTGTGGTCCCCGCCTTGGAAAAGGCCGGCCTGGTGCCCTACGAACTCTACCCGCGCAAGGGCGGCGACTTTGACGCAGCCCTTGCCTCGGCCCGGGGGGTCATCTCTTCCGCCGGCCACCAGATCATCAGCGAGGCCCTGGTCCTGGGCAAACCCATCCTGGTCCTTCCCCAGTCGGGTCAGTACGAACAGATCCTCAACGCCCGAAGGCTGGAACGCAGCGGCCGGGGGTGGCGGGCGACGCGCAAGAACCTTGAAAGCCGCCTGAGGGGTTTTCGGTTTTGGGCCGAAACTCTGGACAAAAATTCCCCTTACCACGACGACACCGAAACCGCCGTCACCCTTTTACTGGCGCACCTGGGAGAGGCCCCAATCCGCCTCAAAACAAGTTCGGCACAAAGCGTCGCCAAAACTCTGGCCCGGTCGAGTTGAAGCCGCCGTAGCGCTTGCGGCGTTCTTGACGCTGGATTTTCCTGCAGTATATTCTGACTCATCCGCATGACTGACGCTTTCGGGGAAAACCCCGGGGGAGTGTGGACATTTTCCGCCGCGCGTCTGGGCCTATCTTTTTCATTTTCAGGAGACACCCCATGAGCAATCTCGAGCAAAAAGACAACGAGGTGTACCGTCTTGTTAAGGCCGAAGAAGCCTACCAGCGGTCGACCATCCGCCTGATCGCCAGCGAAAACTACACCTCCAAGGCCGTCCTTGAGGCCTGCGGTACGGTTTTTCAGAACAAATACTCCGAAGGTTACCCTGGAGCGCGCTTCTACCAGGGGCAGGTCAATTGCGACTCCCTTGAAAATCTGGCGATCGAAAGGGCCAAAAAGCTCTTTGGCGCCGAACACGTCAACGTCCAGCCGTACTCGGGTTCACCGGCCAACCTGGCCGTGTACCTGGCTTTTGCCAAACCCGGCGACACCGTTTTGGGTCTCAACCTGAGCCACGGCGGTCACCTGACCCACGGTTCCAAGGCCAGTGTGACGGGGAAGTGGTTCAACGCCGTGCACTACAACCTCGATCCTGGAACAGGCCTGATCGACTACGCCGAGGTCCGCAACCTGGCTCTGGAGCACAAGCCCAAAATCCTGATCGCCGGCCATTCGGCCTACCCGCGCCAGCTTGACTTCGCCAAGTTCCGCTCCATTGCCGACGAGGCGGGGGCGATCCTTCTGGTGGACATGGCCCATTTTGCGGGACTTGTCGCCGGCGGGGCCCACCCCAACCCTGTCCCTTACGCGGACGTCGTGACCACCACCACCCACAAGACC
>JABEVL010000099.1 GCA_013043995.1 Spirochaetales bacterium
CTCGTCGACGGGAAGCATCGAAGACGCCAGGGCCCTGGCCGGCCACTTGGGGATCGCTTTTGATCTGATCTCGATCGAACTTCCCTTTGAGGCTTTCTTGACCTCGCTTTCAGGTGTTTTTGAAGGAAAAGCTCCCGACGTTACCGAAGAAAATATCCAGGCACGCATCCGGGGTACCTACCTGATGGCCTACAGCAATAAGTGGAATTCCCTCCTTTTGACCACCGGCAACAAGAGTGAACTCTCTGTCGGCTACTGCACCCTGTACGGGGACATGGCCGGCGGCTTGGGTGCCATCGGTGATCTTCTGAAAACCGAGGTCTACGCTTTGGCCCGCCACGTCAACCGCAACACCGAGGTCATCCCCTGGGCAACCCTGGAAAAACCCCCTTCGGCAGAACTCCGTCCCGGACAAAAAGACCAGGACAGCCTGCCGCCCTACGACGAACTCGACAGGATCCTGCGGGCCTACCTGGTGGCCCACGCGGACGAAGCAGCTCTTGTACGGCAGGGCGAGGACCCCGCAACGGTGCGCCGTGTCCTCAAGCTGACGGCCGCGGCCGAGTATAAACGCTGGCAGGCTCCTCCTGTCCTTAAAGTGGCGCCTGTTTCGTTTGGTATTGGGCGGAGGCTTCCCCTGGTCAGGTCGTTCTTTGAGCTGAATGGAGCGTTCATGAACGTTGATTTTCCTGGCACGAAGCTTTAAGGTGGACGTGGAGGCGCTATGGCACGAACTCCTGACGAAGAAAAACGCCGTAGGATTTTGCAGGTCGGCGCCGAAACTTTTGGTAAGCTGGGCTACAAGGCGACGACGATTCAGGTGATCGCCCGCGAGGTCGGGATCGCTCCCGGCAGTGTTTACACCTATTTTACAGATAAAGAAACGCTTTTCAGGGCTTCGATTGACCAAATTTGGAACGATTTTTTGGACAAATTCCATGAACACTTTTCCCAGGAAGGAGTGCCTTACGTCGAACGGGCTCACAGGATCTTTGACGCCGCCGAGGTCTTTTTGCGTCATTCGCGTCAGCTTCTGAGGGGAATCGACATTTGTCCCGACCGCAGGGCGTTGATCCGCCGCAATCTGGAAAGGGTGTCTTGGGCTCTCTTGCCGTTTTCCGAAGAGGGCAGGGCCTGGGGCCTCGGCTTGTCGGACGCCGAACCTGAAACTGCCCACTGCCAGATTTGTCTGCTTCTTTCGGGGTTTTTATGGCACCTGGCGCTTTCTGAGGACAAGGACTTTGAGACTGAGCTGGCCAAGATCCGCAGAGCTTACTTTGAGCGTCTGAAAGGAGGACTTGGATGAAGAACGATTCTTTAAAATACCTCCGCCACGAGCTTCGCGGTTATCTTAACCACATCGTCGGGTACAGCGAGATCCTTTTGGACGATCTCAAGGAAATCCCGGAGTCGGACCTCAGCCTCGACATCGAAAAGATCCGTGAAGAGGCGCTGAACCTCCAAAAGGTTTTCCAGCAGTCCTTTTATTTGAATTCCAGTCCTCTTGAAAAGTTCGACGCTGCAGACTTTAAACGTAACCTCTTCGGGCCTCTTTATATGATCATCGGATTGGCCCAAAGGCTGAAAAAACTCTGCGAGGACAAGGGATCGGAGTACCTTCTGGAAGACGTTCTGAAAGTTCTGGACTCGGCCAGAAAAATTCTCGAGCTGATCGAGCAAGAAATGAGGTCCTGGGAGGATGAACCCGCTTCAGGGGAAGACGCCGCTTCGATCCGTTTTACCATAGGGAACATGAGCGGGAATCAGGTCAGCCTCAAGGATCAGAACCTGGGCCGGATTCTGGTCGTCGACGACAATGAAATGAACCGCGATATCCTGGTTCGGCACCTGGAGCGTCAGGGGCACCAGGTCACGGCTGTCGAAAACGGGGCCCGCTGCCTTTCTGTTTTGCAGGAAAGCACGTTTGACCTGGTCCTGCTCGACATCATGATGCCTGGGCTCAATGGTTACCAGGTCCTTGAAAAAATCAAAGGTAGCCCCAAGCTGCGGGATATCCCCGTCATCATGATCTCGGCCCTCGACGAGATGGACTCGGTGGCGCATTGCATCAGCCTGGGCGCCGAGGACTACCTGCCGAAGTCGTTTGACCCGATCCTTCTCAAGGCCAGGATCAGCGCCTGCATGACCAAAAAACACTACCGTGACCAGGAACAGCACTACGTGCAGGCCTTGATGGAAACGCAGCAGCACCTTGAAAAAGAACTCGCCGAGGCTGCCGACTACGTCCGCGGCCTTTTGCCGCTTCCCTGCGAACAGAAGGGCCTCTCGGCGCAGTGGGTTTTTCAACCTTCGGCCAAGCTTGGGGGCGACTGTTTTGACTACCACTGGCTGGACGAAAACTCCTTCGCGGTTTACCTGCTGGACGTGGCGGGGCACGGGATCGGTGCGGCTCTTTTGTCGGTTTCAGTGATGAACGTTTTGCGTTCCCAGGGCTTGCCCAACACAGATTTTCAGGATCCTGCGGGCGTTCTGGGAGCCTTGAACCTCAATTTTCAGATGGAAAACCAGAACAACATGTACTTTACCATCTGGTACGGGGTGTGGAACCGGCAAACCCGGGTACTCAAGTTTGCCAGCGCCGGGGCTCCTCCTGCGATTTTGGTGGACGAGCAAGCGCGGTCTTTTGAGTTGACGACAACCGATATGATCGTGGGGGTAGAACTTGACTACGTTTATGAAAACCGCGAGTTCATTGTCCCGCCGAAGTCAAAACTCTACCTTTTTTCCGACGGTGTCTATGAAATCAAAAAAACGAACGGCAAAATGCTTGTTTTTAAAGAATTTGTGGACCTTCTGACCTATCAGGCCGCCGAGTCCCAGAGGGGAAACACCGTCAAGGCCGTTCGCGACCAGATCCAGGGAATATCGGGGCTCGACCATTTCGACGACGACTTTTCGCTTCTTGAGGTCGAATTTTTGTAAAATGAGGAACCGGACCGGCCGGTTCCCCTGGCTCTACTTCAGGCTTTCCTGGTAGATCTCGTTGATTTTTCCCCAGTTGACCACCGAAAAGAACGCTTCGACGTAGTCGGCGCGGCGGTTTTGGTACTGAAGGTAGTAGGCGTGTTCCCAGACGTCCAGCCCCAGGAGGGGGACAAGACCGTCCATCTGGGGGGAATCCTGGTTGGCCGTGCTGAGGATCTGCAGGCTCTTGTCCGCTTTGACCGCAAGCCAAGCCCAGCCGGAACCAAAACGGGTCATCGCCGCCTTGGAAAAGTCGGCTTTGAATTTGTCC
>JABEVL010000100.1 GCA_013043995.1 Spirochaetales bacterium
AATTTCGGGGGCGGATCTGGTCCTTGCGGTGACGGGGTTGGCGGGACCGGAGGCCGATGGACGCCAGCCCGTTGGAACGGTTTGGTTGGCTGCTGCAGGGCGCTGGCCCACCAGGACCCTGAAGTGTCAATTCCGGGGTAGCCGCGACAAAATTCAAAGCCTGAGCGCGGGTGTGGGCCGCCTGTTTGCCAGGAATTGGTGGCTTTCAAAGGGTGAGCTTGACATCGAGGGCTTCCTTGCTGATAATTCAGGTAAACCTTTTATCAACCTTCATCCCCCTTCCAAATAATTGATTGACATTCAACAACCTTTCACGATTTTTATTTTCACTGACGAACACAACTGGAGAACCCATGAGTCTGGACGATTCTGAATCTTTTGACCTGACCCCCGAAGAACAAGACTACAATTCCCATTACACGGGTGCGAGCGCACCCGTCCAACCGATGCCTGTGACCGATGAAACCCCTGCGAATCTTGAAGCCGAAACACCTCAGTCTGCTGTGCGGATCGTCAAACGTCCCCGTCGAAAAATCAAAGAAGACGGAGACACGGAGCAGCTTGCAGGCCTTGAGGGCTCTGGAGAAGGCGAGGAAGCCTTGCAGCCTCGTGAGGTTGCAAGCGTTACTCCTGCGGCAGAAACGGCGCCTGTCGTGGAAACGGTGTTGGCTTCAGATGGGCCTGGACTTGAAACATCCCGAAATAGCCGGAATTTCCGTGATAAAACCCGCAGGGGCAGCCGTGATTTCCGGGACCGCGACTCGGGTAATGGGCGGACGGATCGGCCAGAACGTGGGGATCGCAGCCTGAGGGACAGGAATCGGGATGACCGCCACGTGAACGTTCAGTTCGATGAGAACAACAAGATCGTGATCAACGACCTTACAGCGATGAACATGCAGGATCTGAGGAACAAGGCGGCCAGCTACGGGACGTTCACGATGGAAGAACTGAACGTCATGAAAAAGCAGGATATCATCTTCCAGATCCTCCGCGCCCACTCCGACCAGCGCGGCGTGGTGTACACCTACGGTGCCCTAGAGATCCTTTCTGACGGCTATGGTTTTTTACGTTCACCGCAGAATTCCTACCTGGCGGGTGCTGACGATGTGTACATCAGCCCGAGTCAGATCCGTTTGTTCAATCTGAAAACGGGCGACACGGTTTACGGTCAGATCCGCCCTCCCAAAGAGGGGGAACGTTTTTTTGCCATGTTGCGCGTCGAGACGGTCAATTACGATGAACCCGCCGTGGCTCAGATGCGGATCAGTTTTGATAACCTGACTCCCCTTTATCCCGATACCCGCTTGAACATGGAAACCTCTGTCGGGGAAATCTCGACACGTTTGATCAACCTGTTTTGTCCAATCGGCAAGGGGAGCCGCGGTTTGATCGTCTCGCCGCCTCGCACGGGTAAAACGATCCTGATGCAGCGCATCGCCAACGCGATCACAGAAAATCACCCCGAGGTTTACCTCATCGTTTTGCTCATCGACGAACGTCCCGAGGAAGTCACGGACATGCAACGAACCGTGAAGGGCGAGGTGATCGCCTCGACTTTTGACGAACAGGCGACACGGCACGTTCAGGTGGCCGAGATGGTCATGGAAAAAGCACGGAGGCTTGTCGAACATAAAAAGGACGTCGTTATCCTCTTGGATTCGATTACACGCTTGGCACGGGCCTACAACCAGACGGTGCCGACAAGTGGCAAGATCCTTTCAGGCGGTGTCGACTCCAACGCCCTTCACAAGCCTAAACGTTTTTTCGGTGCCGCACGCAATATCGAGGGCGGCGGAAGTCTGACCATTGTCGCGACAGCTCTTGTCGATACGGGAAGCCGTATGGACGAAGTGATCTTTGAAGAGTTCAAAGGTACAGGAAACATGGAGATCCATTTGGACCGGCGGCTTTCGGACCGGCGGCTTTTTCCCGCGATCAACATCAAGAAATCAGGAACACGCAAGGAAGAACTCCTGCTTACCGAAGAAGAACAGAACAAGCTCTGGGTCCTGCGTAAGGTTCTGGGCCCGATGGAAGACCTGGAGATCAGTGAGCTGCTGATCGACAAGATGCGCAAAACCAAGACCAACGACGCCTTTTTGAAGTCCATGAACACGATGTAGACCGATCCCTGCCGCGTGCTAGCCTGACTGGGGTGGAGGTCGGCCGTGTTGTGCTGGGAAAGTCCTTTTGTTCTTGGGGCTGGACTCAGCCAGGGGTTCAACTGTTCAGATCAAGCGGGAGGAGCTCGTTTCTGCGTTGAAACACAAGATCAAGGCTGAGTCGAAGAACGAGCAATAAAATGAAAACCATGTCCAACCAGTCGCCAAAACGCACGTAAAAGGTTGGCGGGTGGTGCTTGAAGACTGGAAGATTGGCGACGAGGACGCCGGGCTGAACGAGGTTTTTTGCGTAGGGAATTCCTAACAGGGAACCCTGAGTGTAGTAGGGCAAGGGCCCAGCGACGGTTTCTCCCCAGGGGTCGACCACTTCTGTGACGCCGCTGTTCGTGGAACGGACCAGGTAAACCCGGTCTTCAATCGTTCTGAAGCGGGCCGCAACTTCGTGTTGGGCTTCGCTGGACGGCCGCTGTGACCAGGAATCGTCGGTGAGGTTGATTAAAACGTTGGCGCCCCTGGCGACCATTTCGCGGGTGAGCCACGGAAACGCGTCTTCAAAGCAGATGGGCGTGCTGAAGTCGAGCCTTTCCCTGCTCTGGTGCAAGGGAATGTGAAAGACCGTGATTTTGCGTCCGAGCGACCAGCTCCCCTCCAAGCCGACGACAGTTTTAAAAAAGGCCCTCACCGGAGGAAAATTCCACAGCGGAATGTGTTCGGCGAAAGGTACTTGCTGAATTTTGCCGTAGTAATCAACGATGTGCGTTTCAGGGTTCATCAGCACGGTGGCGTTGACCCAGCCTTCGTCGGAACCTTCAGGTGATTGGGCGTAAGGATTGCCGAAGAGCCAGTAGGCCGAGTGGTCACGGATCACGTGAAAAAGGGAGGCACCCTCGGGATAGTAGTTGTAAAAAGGGCGGCTGAATTGCAAAGGACCGCGAATCGAAGTTTCACTCCAGACAACCATGTCGATCCTGCCCTTTTGAAGAGCTTTTAGACTCAGGTCCACGGACTGTTTCAGGGAGTCCTTGTCGGCGGCGGAAGGCCAAGGTCCTTCAGAGTCCCAGGGGTTGCTGTCCTGCTGGACGAGAGCCAGCCTGGCGACGTGCCGGTCAGAGGGCCGCGGCTCTGCCAGCCGCCAAAAACCGTAGACGGCCACGACGGCGGTCATGCCGAGCAGGGTGATCCCAGGAGCCAGGACGCGTTTTGTCCGGGCCCAACCGGCTTCGAACCAGTCGGCAATCCAGGCGTTCCAGGCGGTGACCAGAAAAGCGATGAACGAGAGCCCTGTGAGGTCAATGATCTGAATGAACCAAAGCCACCCGTGAAAAGGATAGGGTGCCAGGCCCCAGGGAAAGCCCAAGAAACCGTTGGTTCTTAAAAACTCGTCGACAGCCCAAACCGCCCCGACGGCAAAAGGACGCCAGGGAGCTTTTTCTTGAAGAAACCTGCGGAGCACGGGGCCCAAAAGGGCGGCGAACCCGGCCTCGGCCACCGTCGGACCTAAAAGTGTCCAGAATGCGAAATTATTAAAAAAAGCCAGCCA
>JABEVL010000101.1 GCA_013043995.1 Spirochaetales bacterium
GCCCAGGGCTCCTTGGCCGTCGTTCCCGCGTCGCTTCTCGTCAACTGGCAACGCGAACTGGCCCGGTTTGCTCCCGAGCTGAAAGTGGCGGTGTACTACGGGAAAGGCCGCACCCTGACCGAGGCCGACGTGACGCTTACCAGCTACGAAACCGTCGTCCGCGACCAGACCAAACTCGCCGCGAATCCTTTTTCCTTGTTGATTCTGGACGAAGCTCACGGATTAAAGAATGCCGCCACCAAACGGGCCGTGGCCATCCGAGGTCTGAGGACCGCTTCGATTCTTGCCCTGTCGGGAACGCCTGTTGAGAACAGGCTTGAGGATCTCAGGGCTCTTTTTGACCTGATTCTCCCCGGCTACCTGGGGGACGCGACCGCCTTCAAAAAACTCTGGCGCGTTCCGATCGAACTGAACCGCGATGCCGAAACGGCGCGCCGCTTGAGGCA
Organism: Spirochaetales bacterium; assembly: GCA_013043995.1. Classification (GTDB taxonomy): domain Bacteria; phylum Spirochaetota; class Spirochaetia; order JABEVK01; family JABEVK01; genus JABEVK01. The sequence continues at coordinate 447 of JABEVL010000101.1, forward strand.
AATCACGGCACCGTTTCTTTTGCGCCGGCTCAAGACCGACCCTTCCATCGCTCCCGACCTCCCCCCAAAAACCGTCACCGACGAGTACGCGGTTTTAACGGTGAGCCAGTCGGCCCTTTACAGGACCGTTCTTGAGGAACTTGTTCCCGGACCTGAAGTTTTTTCTGAGCCCCGTGCCCGGCAAGCCGTCTTGCTCAAATTGCTGACTGCCCTAAAACAGATCTGCAACCACCCCCGCGCTTACGACCAAACAAGCCCCCTGAAAGCCGACCTATCGGGCAAAGCTCTTTTGCTCTTGGATATTCTGAGGAACGTTCTGGAAGCTCGTGAAAAGGTCCTGGTTTTCAGCCAGTACGTGGGCACGCTCGAGATTCTCCAAAGTTTAATTGAAACCGAGATCGGGGAGCCGTGTTTAGTTTTGCATGGGGCGTTGAACCAGGCACAAAGGAACCTGGCGGTCGACACGTTCCAGAACGACCCTGCGCGAAAGATTTTTTTGATCTCGCTGAAGGCGGGGGGAGTCGGGCTCAACCTGACGGCGGCGTCGAGGGTGGTTCACTACGACCTATGGTACAACCCCGCCGTGGAAAATCAGGCGAGCGACAGGGCGTTCAGGATCGGGCAAAATCGCCCTGTGTTTGTGCACCGGCTGATTTCCACGGGGACCTTTGAAGAAAAAATCGACGCGATGATCAAATCCAAAAAGGAACTTGTCGACTTAAGCGTGGCGGCGGGGGAATCTTGGTTGACCGACCTGAACGCTTCTGACCTGTTCAATCTGTTTCACCCCGAAACGGTCCATCCGCCGGCGAAGAAAGCCTAAGCGTGCAAGAGGCGCCAGTTTTACAGAGGCGTCAAGTTTACAAAGGAATAAGGTGAAAAATGCTGAATAGAAAATGGGCTAGGAGGACGGTCGTGCTGGTTCCTCTGGCTTTGGCTGTGACTCTGGTGGCCGAATGGACGATTACGCGGCTGGGACTTTTGCCGTTGGACGGCTGGGCCGGTCATGTCGGAGACCTTTTTGCCCTGCTCGGGATGGTCGGACTTGTGATGATGGTCGGCTTGGGAACCCGCTTTCCTCTCGTTGAAAGAGCCTTTGGGCTGGACAGGGTCTACAGGTTTCACAAGGTTTTGGGAGCCGGAGTTTTGACCATTTTTTTAGCCCACGCGCTCTTGCGTACCGTCGTTTTTTCCCAGCAGCACGGAGAAGCTTGGGCGTTTTTTTGGGGCTTTGCCGGAAAAAACTGGGCTCTGGCCTGGGGACACTGGGCTTTCTTTGGCTTGATTTTTGTCGCGCTGACGGCCATCCTTGGCCGGAGAAAACTGTCGTTCTGGATTTGGAAAAACATCCACCTGCTGGTGTACCCCGCCGTTTTGTTGGGTTTCGTCCACGCGGCCGTTTTGGGTAAAAAGGAATGGGGCCATTTCCCGAACCTCGCCGTCTACCTCGTGCTGGCGGTTTTGCTCCTGGGATTTCTCTTGGTGCGGGTCTGGAATTATTTTATCCTGGCCAGAAAATCCATCTGGCTGGTCGACCAGGTCAGCCCGGCGTCGCGCGGCTCTACGGTGCTTCGTCTGAGGAGTCCGCACGGCAGCGGGACCTTCGCGAGGCGGCGGGCCGGCCAGTTTGCAATTTTGCGCGTCCGCCAAGGCAAAGGCTGGAGCGCTCCTCACCCGTTCACCATTTCATCGCCGCCCCACTCGGAGTATCTTGAGTTTACCATCAAGTCCCAGGGACGGTTTACCTCGTCGGTTGCCCAATGGAAACACGGCACGCAGGTGCTTTGCGAAGGCCCCTTCGGCGTCTTTGACGTCGATCCTGAGTCCCCGAGCCGCCTTGTCATGATCAGCGCAGGAGTGGGGATCACCCCGTTTCTGAGCATTTTGCGCTGGGCGGCGCACCAAGGACTTTCCAAGAGTTTTGTGCTCTTTTCGGCAAATAGAACGCACGAGGATCTGATTGCAGCCGAGGAACTCGCCGAGTTGACGGAAAAACTCGATCTCAAGGTGGTGCACCTTTTAAGCCGGCCGGAAAGGCCCCTGGAATCCCGCAGGGCCGCTGTGCTTTTCCTGCGGGGCCGGCTCGAGGCCGCTCTCATGAAAGAACACGCCGAGTTTCAGAACGCCGAGGTGCTTTTGTGCGGGCCAGTCTCCTTGCAAAAGGTCCTGGTGCCCGAACTCAAGCGCCTGCTGGGTGTGAAAACCGTGCGGCGGGAAGTTTTTTTCTTTTAGGGACGCGCGGCTTGGAAGCGCAACACGGGAAGAAGCGGGCCCGAGTGTCTTTTCAACCTTGCTTTCAGAGCCTGGGAAGTTCTTCCGACAATCTGACTTGGATTTTCCTTTACTGGAGGTGTGCATGATCCGTTTTGTCCAGCCACAAGACGCCCCATCTTTGTGCGGGATCTACAATCCCTACGTCAAAAATTCGATAGTGACCTTTGAAGAGTCCGAAGTCACGGTCCAGGAAATGACCAGACGAATCTCAGAAGCGAGCCTTCCCTGGTTTGTCCTTGAAGATGAAAATGCTGTGCAGGGCTACGCCTACCTGGCGGCTTGGAAGCAAAGAAGCGCCTACCGCTACACGGCCGAGACGACGATCTACCTGAGGGAAGGGACAACGGGGAGAGGGTTGGGAGAAACTTTGTACACTCACCTGATTCAAGCGGCGCGCGCGAGCTCCTTGCGCGTTCTCGTGGCTTGCCTCGCCCTGCCGAACGAGCCGAGCCGGCGGCTGCACGAAAAACTCGGCTTCAGGAAGGTGGCGCATTTTTCCAGGGTGGGGTTGAAGTTTGAGCGCTGGCTCGACGTCGGCTACTGGGAACTTCAACTTTGACGCCTGGTCAAGGGGCTGGTTTTCCTTCAGAAAAAAGTGCGACCCCGTTTTATTCGAAGCGCAAGACCACAGCGTGGCGTTCCTCATCCAAAAAGGGGACCTGGAGGGGGACGACTGAGCATTCCGCCGCAAGGGACGAAATTTTTGCCACCTCGGCGTCCAAGACAGCCTTGCGGCCCTTGTAAGCCACGATGCGTCCCCCGGGTAATAAAACACGCCGCACCAACTTGATCAGGGAGGGGTCGAGCGGCGAAAAGGCTCGGAAAGTGACCACTGAAAAACGCTCTTTGAGCTCTTCAAAGGGCTTGGGCCAAAGCCTGACGTTGCTCAACCCCAGCGTCGACTTGGCCAGCTCCAGAAAAAGGGCCCTTTTGCCCTTGCGCTCCGCAAGCGTCACCGTGACCCCGGGAAAAAGCAGGGCCAGGGGAATTCCCGGGAGCCCCGCACCGCTCCCCAGATCAATCCAAGAGAGGGGCGAAGACTCCTCGATAAAACCACCGAAAAGCCCCGCCGGAGCCAGACTGTCCAAAAGATGCTTGATGATCAACTCCCGGGGATCTGAGAACTTGACAAGGCCGAAGCGCTCGTTTTCGTTCTGAACCAGCTCAACGTACGCCCCAAGCCGCTCCTCAAGCCCCGGCACGGACAAGCCCAGTTGGGCCAGACCATACGCCAGAATTCCTAACCAGCGTCATTCCACCCAGAAGCAAGAATCTACAACATTATCCACCCAGC
>JABEVL010000011.1 GCA_013043995.1 Spirochaetales bacterium
CAGTTTTGTCCCAGCCCTCACCCGTCGGGCCCAGGCCTGAAAGCTGGCAGCCAGCCCCCCAAAGGAACTTTTGACGCGTCCAGGAACCCGCGCTTTCGGGTGGGCCGGCTTCGAGAACCGCCGTATCACCCCGAAGAACTTTCCAGGCCAGGTCGGACTTGCTGAGGCTTACCTCAAGGGTCGAGGAGTCCAGCAAAAGAGTGGAACCCTGATCGCTCACCGACAGGTTGACGGGAGCAACAGCGCGGGGATGGAGCTGGCCCGAGTCCGAAGACTCTCCTTTCGAAGCTTTCGCCGCCGTTGCCGGCAGTTCAAGATGAAAGATACTCGGCGATAAAAAATCCAAAACGGCCACCCGGCCGTCGGCCAGCGTCAGAAGCACCTCGCTCCCCTCCTGTTTCCAACTGACAAGCTGGCCGTAGGGCCTCCAGCCGCCCGGGGGTTGGGCAAACTCGGCGCGGGTCACCAGACGGTAGGGCGACGCGCCTCCCTGGGGTGCGGCAGCGCACCCTGCTGCGAGACTAAGAACGGTCACAGCAAGCAAAAAGAATTCTTTCAACATCGACGGGCTCCTGACCTTTTATCGGCAAAAATCAATTTTTTTATCGGAGAAGATGAAAAACTTCGTTGATATTCCAAGTGTAAACGATGAATTTTGCCCTTTTTAGGGTAAAATAGTCAGATAAAACCACAAAAATCTGACAATTCAAACAATGGGGAGTATCATGAAGACTGTTTTGGGGAACGCCGACTGGACGAGGGAGATCTCCCGCCAGTATTCACTGACAGAAGACCTCGTCCTTCGACTCAAAGAAGAATTTCTTGCTGCAACCGATTTGACGGTCCAGGAATACGTGACCCAAAGACACCTGGAGCTTCAAGCGTCCGGCTGGTCGAACGACCAGATTTTTTTTGCCCTGCAAAAAGAGGTTGCCGAGGGCCGGTTTCGGCATCCTGGGGCCACTCAGCGGCAAATTCGGCGTTGGATCTACGGTTAAAAAACGGGACCGGCCGTCAAGAAAAGGTTGGAGCTTCCGCAAAAGCTTCAAGGAGTACCAAGATGTGTGGAATCGTCGGATACCTGGGGCCCAGAAAAGCCGCCGAGGTTCTTTTGCAAGGTCTAAAGATGCTTGAGTACAGGGGTTACGATTCTTCCGGGATCGGCTACATCTACCGCAACCAGATCAAGGTCTACAAAAAAAAGGGGAAAATCGTCAACCTCGAAGGGGTCCTGCCCGAGCCCCAGCAGGCCCACTGCGGCTTGGCCCACACCCGCTGGGCCACCCACGGCAAGGTCACCGACGCCAACGCCCACCCCCACCTCAGCCAATCCGGCCGAGTGGCGATCGTTCACAACGGCATCATCGACAACTACAGCGTTCTAAAAATTGAGCTTCAGGGTCTGGGCTTTGCTTTTAAAAGCGAGACCGACTCCGAGGTGATCGCCCACCTGATCGAACACGCCATGAACCAAAATCAGGGGCCCGAAGAAGCCGTTCGTTGGGCCCTGGGCCGCTTGGTAGGAACCTACGGCATCATCGTACTTTTTTCAGAACACCCCGAACTCCTGATCGGGGCAAAAAACGGCTCGCCCCTGGTCGTCGGTCAGGGCGAAGAAGAGATCTTTCTGGCCTCGGACCCTGCTGCCTTCATCGGCATGACCCGGCAAGCGGCTTTTCTGGAAGACCGTGAAATGGTCATCATCCGCAAGGGCGAATGGATCACCAAGACACTTCAGAACGAGGTGGTCTCACGCGCCGCCGAAGCACTTTCCTGGACTGCCGAGGCCTCGTCCATGGGCGATTTTCCCCACTACTTCGTCAAAGAGATTTTTGAACAACCCGAGGCGTTACGCCGCGCCTTCGGCCACGGGGGCCGCTTGATGCCCGACTTTGGTACAGCCAAGTTGGGCGGCTTAAATTTGGAAAGCCGCGACCTTCTTGACGTCAAAAAAATTGTTTTTATTGCGATGGGCAGCGCACTCTACGCGTCGCAGGTCGGCGCCTACCTTCTTGAAAATTTCGCGCGGATTCCTGCGTCCGCCGAGGACGCTTCGGAGTTTCGGTACCGCAACCCCATCGTTGAAAAAGACACCCTCTACTTTGCCGTCAGCCAGTCGGGTGAGACCGCCGACACCATCCAGGCCGTTCAGGAAATCCAGCAGAGGGGCGGTAGGATTTTGGGAAACGTGAACGCTGTAGGCTCCACCATTGCCCGACTTTGCACGGGAGGCGTCTACATCCATGCCGGCCCGGAAATCTCGGTCACCAGCTCCAAAGCCTTTTTGGCCCAGATGGGCATCATGACCTTGCTGACACTCTTGATCGGGCGCATGCGCATCCTGAGTCTGGCCCGCGGCAGGGAGTTTTTGAACAACCTGCTTGAGCTTCCCGAAAAACTTGAAGTCGCCCTCACCCAGGCACCCCAGATCCACAACCTTGCCCGCAAGTACCTTCCCTACAAAAATTTCCTTTACATGGGACGAGGCGTCCAGTACGCCATCGCGCTGGAAGGGGCGCTCAAGCTCAAGGAAATCAGCTACATCCACGCCGAAGGCTTTTCGTCGGGAGGTCTCAAGCACGGTCCCCTCGCTCTCGTCGGTCCCGAGACCCCGTGTTTTTTCCTGCTGGCCGAAGGCGAAACCTTTGAAAAGGTTCTTAGCAACATCCAGGAAGTGAAAGCCCGCGACGGCAAGGTGATCACCGTGACCAACAGCGAAGACCCGCGCGTCGCCGAACTTTCCGACGACGTCATCCGTGTGCCGCGTACCGAAGAACTCCTGGCACCTTTTCTAACGCTACTTCCTCTTCAGCTCTTTGCTTACTACACCGCGGTTGAACTGGGCGTGGACGTGGATCGTCCCCGTAACCTGGCCAAGTCCGTGACCACGGAGTAAACGCAACTAGTTCCAGGCGAGGGAGACGTTCAAACCCGTCGCCGGGGGCAGAAGGGTCACGTTTTTTTCGACGAGCGGCACCAAGGGGCCTCCGTCGGCCATATCGTAACGGTTGAGCCACTTCCAGGCGAATTTGGTTTTACCCGTCAGAGTCCCCGAGTTGAGCCCGGCGTTCACAAGGACGACGGCCGCCCCCTGAAATGCCAAGTCGGCAGTTCCAGCCGCAGCAGGCCCCGTCAAGTCCAACCCGCATGACCAATTTTCGGGAACTCCGCTGGGTGCGGGGAAGTCTTTGTAGCCTCCCCAGAGATTGACGGACTTGAGCCGCGGTCTGTCAGCCGTTGTCGTTCCAGACAGGCTCATTCCCACGTAGGGGTTCGCTGTGCTGCCGTGCGCTTCGATGCGGCCCTGGGCCCCCTGGGCGAGTGCGTCGGGAGCCGACCAGCCGAAATCCACGGCGTGAAGCACCAGGCTCAGCGTTGTCGTTTGCCCTTCGTTGACGGTTGTCAACTGCTCCGCATAAGCACTCCCCAAAAGCTGAGCGACGCTTGAGGTGTCGGATCGCCGGTGACCCGCGAGAACCACCACGCGGTAGGACCCCGGTAAAACGTCGACCCAAGCGTCGCCTCCTGGGGTCAGAGAGACCGTTTTGAGACTCATCTCGTCGCTCAAAAGGACCTCGTAGGTGTTCGCCAGCTCGCTTGAGTAGGAGGGCGGAAGGAGGTCACGGCCCAAGCCGTTCCCCAGCACCAGATTCAACCTGCCCAGACCCGGAGAAGGACCCGAATTTTTTTGTGCTGAAATCAAGGACGTCGGCGGTGCACAGGCCGCCAAGACCAGCAGACTCAAGCCGCAAACGGCACGGATCCAATGGGGAAAATACATTTTTCACCTCCGCTCCTAAAAACGAAGGAAACACCTGTCAAACTTCAAGCCGACCGGGGTTCAAAGCACGCGCGCCAAAAGCCCCTTGAGGTAGAAGGACTCAGGCATGCTCGTCCGAACCGGATGGCAGGGGGCTTGAGAAAAACGGCGAACAACCTGAACCGTCCTTCCCGCGTCCTTGGCTGCAAAGGCGACAACATCTTGGAACATCTTCTCGTCCACGGCCCCGCTGCAAGAAAAACTCGCCAGCCAGCCGCCCCTTTCCACCAACGCGAGCGCCTGGAGGTTCAAGTCCTTGTAACCGCGCAGGGCTCGCTCAACGGATTCGCGGGTAGGCGCGAGTTTGGGCGGGTCCAGAACGACAAGTCCAAAACGCTCACCCGATTTTTTCAGGTCCCGCAGGGTCGTGAAAGCGTCCCCTTCGACCAGACGTTCGGGAACAAAGCCGTTCATTTCAAGGTTGTGCCTTGCCGCTGTTAACGCTTCGGCAGACGAGTCCGCTAGAACCACCGAAGAGGCCTTTCCCCGCATCGCGTGGACGGCAAAGCCCCCCGTGTAGCAGAAAGCATCCAGGACACGGGCGCCTGAAGCGACCTGAGCCACAAAAAACCTGTTGTCGCGTTGGTCAGAATAAAACCCTGTCTTTTGAGCTCCAACCTCGACGTCGAAAAGAGCGCCGTTTTCACGAACCCGCACCCGGGCCGGAGGGGCTTCTCCCCACAGTACCCCATGAGACTCTTCCAGCCCCTCCATTTTGCGGCCGTCACCGTCCGACTTTTCGACGATGCCTTTCAGACCGTGAACCTTTTCCCTTAAAAGCTGGGTCCACTCTTGCTTGAGCCGATCGGCCCCCGCCGTCAAAAACTGGACGACCAACCAAGCTCCAACCTTGTCCACGACAAGACCGGGCAAACCATCGGCTTCGGCAAAAACCAGACGCAGCACGTCCGTCGCGTGTTCCAAAGGACGCCGGAGCGCCAAGGCTTCGTCCAGCCGAGCGGCGTACCAGGCGGTGTCCACGCTGATCCCCTCGTTCCATTCCAAAAGGCGGAGCCGAATTTTGGACCCCGGATTGAATTGGCCCAGGGCGACAAAGCGGCCGTCGGAGGCGCAAACACGGACAACCTCGCCCGCCTCGGGCGTTCCGGTCCAACGGACCAAGGCCCCTGAAAAAACCCAGGGGTGGTGATTGAGGGCAAGTTTTTCGCGGCCTGGCGCCAAAAAGCACGTTATCATAACGTCATCTTACCTTTTTTCTGGCGAATAAAAAACCTTCACTTGCCTGGGTTTCTCGGCGCCAAGCCCCGGCACGGCTCCTTATTGAATTCAAGTGAGCTAGGCGCAACTTATACCGATATGTAAAATGCGTCCCAATCGGACGTGTCAAAGGAGCCCGCGTGGAAAATATCGAATGGGGTTTTGCCGAAGAAAAAGATTCAGGCGGGGTAGTGTTTGCCGAAAACCAGGTTGGGAGCGTCTGCCTTACCGTTGAACCCGTGCACGCCGATAGCCCTTGGACCTGGGTGGCCGAACAGATGAAAGGCAACACAGAGCTATTTGCTCTTCCTGTCGAAAGAGACGGGGGAGTAATCGGTCTTATCGGCCGCACCAAAGTTTTAGAAAAAGCAAATAAATTCTTTGAGAACATCGGTTTTCATCCTTTGGATCAAGAACTTTTGCCGACAGCGTCGCTGGACGCGCGAGAATCGATCGACAAGGTTGTCATCGAACTTTTGCGGTCCAAGTCCGACGAAAAACCCGAAAGTTTTCTTGTTTGGCTGGACGGCAAGTTCTATGGAATGACCAACCTGCGCCGCTTGGCTTCACGGTCGGCAGAATTACGCGACCTCGATATCCAAAAGGCCAGGGAGTTCCAAGAGGCCACCATCCAGCGTCAGTTTCTCGTTGACCAGCCCTGGCAGCTTTCCAGATTTGTCAGGATGGCTTTTGGCGTAGGCGGAGATTTTTATCAGGAAGCAGCGTGGAAAAAAAGCAACCTCGCGATGGTCTCGTGTTTTGACGTCTCGGGGAAGGCCGTTGCCGGGGCCTTGGCCACGGCCAGTCTGGCAGGTTTTTTTGCTTCTCAGCAGAATGTGAACGAGGAAAATCAAAATTCAATTATCCTGGCCAATGAGCTGAATGACTTTCTGAAAGAGATCCTGCCTTTAGGCACCTTCGTAGCGGGACTTTTGCTTTTTCTGCCCTTGATACCTGATGCTCAACCGATGCTTGAAATCCTCAACTTCGGTTACGGCCCCGTTTACTTTTACCAACGTCAAGAAAAACGCGTGGTGGGTAAGGTTCTCAAACCCAACCTCCCCCCCCTAGGCTTAGAAGGCCCCCAAATTGACACTTCAAGTATTTTTCGCCTCCCCCTCATCCCGGGGACCAAGGTCTACATGTTTTCCGACGGGATGACAGACTTGATCAACACTTCGGGTGAGCAATTCGGAGAAGACCGCCTCAGAGAGTTCCTGACAAAATCCTACCGGTTGTCGGCTCCCGAATTCATGGAAAAAATCAAGACCGAAATCAGCGAATGGCAAACAACGGCGCCCCAGCCCGACGACATCACGGCGGTAACCCTCCAGTTCTGATTCAAACCGGGGATTCGCACTTTTCACAAGAATTTCAAACTGAGGAGAAGACTGCTGGACCGCCCCTTTGCAGGCTTCCGTTTATCTGGTAAAAAGAGGCAACCTGGACCCAAAATCTCGAGGAGGCCCCTGCGATGATCAAAGCGAACGAGTACTTCGGCGGCAACGTCAAATCCCTTGCCCTCACAGCCGAGGGAGGACCTGCAACCGTGGGGGTCATGGCCCCCGGTGAATATGAGTTTGGAACGGCAAGCCTTGAAATTATGCGCGTGATCAGCGGAAAGCTGTCCGTTCTGTTACCTGGCGAGGCCGCCTGGAGGGAGTTCGGGCCAGAAACTGAATTTACAGTGGCCTCAGGCGTGAAATTTCTTGTTCGTGCCCTTGAAGACACCGCCTACCTGTGTTTGTACAGGTAATTCGATGTTGGAAACCCATTCTTATGGTGCCGTTCTGTACAGAAAAGCCGGCGGACATATTCTCTTTCTGCTCCTCAAGCACGCTAACGGGGGACACTGGAGCCTGGCCAAGGGTCACCCCGAAGGCTCCGAAACTGAAGAGCAGACTGCACTCCGCGAGATCCTGGAAGAAACAGGGCTAAGGGTGAAGCTGAAAAAGAAGTTCAGGGAGGAAATTACCTACTCGCCCTACTCGGGCGTTCAGAAACGAGTCGTCTTTTTTCTGGCCAAGACGAAGAAAAAGAAGGTCTGGCTTCAGGAAAAAGAGATTCTGAACTCCGCCTGGCTAGAACTCGAAGACGCGCTGAAACTGATCAGCCACAGCGACGTCTCTGAAGTTCTTCAAAAAGCGGCAGACTACCTTTCCAGCAAAAGAACGCCTGCTCCGGCTAACCCCTGAGGCCGTCGTCACAGGCTCCATCCTCGTCGTCCCAGCGGTCTTGTTCGGCGTCGTGGGCTTTTTCGCAAGGTTCGAGATTCAGCTGTGAAGCTTCTTGGGCGAGAACAGGACGCACCCCCTCAGCAACAGATCCGGCATCTTCTTTCTTCATGATTTCCCCCTTGAGATGATTTCAAAGGTAATCCTGAAATTCAGACCTGACAAGCTTATTCGACGGCCATGACGTCTTTCATGGCTTTCAGGATTTGGGCCTTGGGCAAGGCCCCCATGCTCATGCGGGGATCCCCTGTTTTGGGCACGAAAAGGATGCTGGGGATGCTCTGAATACCAAAGGCCCCGGCAAGTTCCTGCTCTTCGTCGGTGTTCACCTTGTAGACGTTCAGTTTTCCGGCGTACTCGGTAGAGATCTGGTCCAAAATGGGACTCACCATCTTGCAGGGTCCGCACCAGTCGGCGTAGAAGTCCACAATGCAGGGGATGTCTCCGGCAAATTTCCACTCCGAATTTTTTTCATAGTCAAAAACCTTGTTTTTGAACTCTTCGGTCGTAATTTTTTGGCTCATAAGTACCTTCCTTTTGGGCCGCCGCTTAAAGTCCCCGAAGAATTTCTCCTGGGAGTCTCAGGGTGGTATATAATTCTTACTATATAGTATACAAAAATTATTTCTGAGAGGGAAGGGCCAAAGCCTGATATTTTCGCACCCAAGAAACAATCCAGTCCTGGCCGACCGCCCCCACGTGACGGGCAACGACCTCGCCCTGTGGATCGAGAACCAGAGTGGTCGGGAGGGCCTGAACGCCAAAGGATCGGGCGATCGTTCCATCGACGTCGCTTAAATCCAGCCAGCCTGCCTTTCGGGCTGTAAAAAAGGCCAAGCTGTCGCTTGGACCATTTTTCTCCGTGCCCGTTTGGGCCATACCGAGCATAACGGTGTTTTTGGGAAGGTGCAAAAAGGTCTGTTCTAAGTCGGGAAACTCGGCACGGCACGGCGGACACCACGAAGCCCAAAAGTTCACCACCACAAACTTTCCCCGAAAATCAGCCAAGGCGTGTTTGCCGCCTTCAAAATCCGGCACCAGCAACGACTCCGCCTGTTTCTCCAACGCCGACAAGGGTTGGGGAGGAGGCGTCCCCACCGCAAAAGGAACGAGAAGCCACAACACGACGAAGATCCCGAGCCCTGAGCCTGCCGAGGCAAGCTCAGGCAACAGGGGAACAGACTTTTCCTTGTAAAGCTGTAAAAGCGACATGGCGCCAATGCCCAAACCCGTGCCGATTCCGCCCAGGACTCCCGCCAAACCACCAGGCAGGTAGAGAAGGGACAACGGATTAGACATGACCTCGTCCCAACGGGTCAGCGCAGGAGTGAACTTCCAGACGATGATGCCCATGAGGACGGCCCACGAGACCCTTTCCGACCAGAATTTTCTAACGTCGCGGTCTTTTTCCTGCACCGAGAGCCAGATTCTAAAAACAAGCCAGCCCATAACGGCCCAAAGAAGTTCCCACGGAACCGAAACGTTTCCCCATGTCAGAAGTGCCACACAAGCCTCCCAAGTGCCGATTTTAGCGGCCAAGCTGCACGGGTTCAGACTAATACAAACAGAAGAAGGTTTCAAACCTCCTTAGAGTCATTCAAAACAAATGGAAAATAACTTATCAATTTGATTGAGACTCCTCAATAAATCGAAGCACGGATCAAAAAAATAATCTCAAGCGAACATCAATTTAACAAAAAGTGGCGCATCTTGCGGAGATTATTCTTGAATGTCCTGCGGAATTAGGAGTAGAGTGGCCCAATGCCCACGTTTAAGGAGTCGACCATGCCGAATAAGCGCCAGTTTGGAATCCAGCACCGCCACCAGGACAACACGACCCGTGAGCACCTGATTTCGGCGATCAACATGAAACTGGCGGCCTTGGGTCTCCCGGTCTATGAAGCGCGCGGTACCGACAACCTGGACGTCGCCCGGGACCTCATCCGCAATATCCGTGAAAAGAATAGACTTTTAGAAGACTACCTTCCCCCGGCTGACCGCAGAATCCAGGCCTTTTTGGACGCCTACCTTGCCGACACTGGCGAAAAAGCCGCCAAACTCCCTTCGAACTCCTTTATCGCCGACCGCTACGGCATGGCTCGGGAGCTTTCGCTTCCACCGGATGCCAGCCTTTACAGGTCTTCGATCCTCACCAGTTACCGCGTCCGGCAGGGGATCCTGCACAACCCCCTCAACGACAGAAGAACGACCAAGGGCGTGTTCCATATCGCTGAAGGCGGCCTGCCTGTGCCGCCCGATAAAAAAGCAGTGCCCAAGGTCGTGTTTGCCAGGTTGCTTGAGGCCGCCTTGAATCCGCCGAAAGAGCTCGCCGAGTTCCCCTACACCGCCGGCCAAACCCAAAAAGCCTCGGGCTTTATCAGTGGTCTCTTGCGGCCCGTCGTATGCCCCGAAGTTCCCGGCTACCTCCCCGAAAAATCCATGGAAATCAGGTTTTTCGCCCCGGGAAACCTGGTGAGCAACCTCGATTTTGTGGAATCGATCTTCGGGAATGCGGGCGACCCCTTTTTGCCCGAAAACGACGCCGCCCTGGACCCGCTTCACTGGAGCGGGCACACCGGCTGCATTATTCTCGCCACCCATCTGACGGGTCTCAAGAAAAAAGACCTGGGTCTGCCGGCCTGGGATAAGGCCACCGAACGGCAACGACGGGACGGGATGGCCTGGAAATCCGTCGACGAACTTTACAACGACGGTGGAGCTTTCAAAATCTGCGCCAGGGATGAAAGAGGCGTCATCGTGACGCTCATTGCCGACAATTACTACGGCTATTCCAAAAAAGAAATCAAAACTCAGATCAGCTACGCAGCCAACCTGATGGGGCTGGTCGAAGAGGAACACGCCGGAGGAGCCCTCGCGTTTCCACGGTACAACCTGGGCATGCGTTTCGTTCCCGACTCACCGCACACGGCCACCTTGCTTGAGGCCCTGAAGCTGTTGGGCGACCAGGTGGACGTGCGGCCGGAAGGCTACGCTGTCGACAAAACTTGGCCGCAGTTGATCTACATTCCCGAGGATGCCACGATTGATCTTGAAGAACAGAAGGTTTTCTGGCACCGCGACGGCCGAACCCACGCCCTCAAGGTTCTTCCTAACCAGACCTACATCCTGCCCTCGGGCTACAAGGTTCACATGGAAAAACACCCCGCCACCACAGCCTGGAGGCTCGTGGGAACGGCGCCCGAAGGTACACTCTGCCACAAACCCTGCACCGTCTCGGGGGGCGGCAAATCCGAAATCTCCAAATCAATTTACGATGCCATCCATTTCAACCCCATCATCATCGGCGACTACGACAAGGACATGGACTTGGTCGAAAAGATCATCGATACCGACTACAGCAAAATTTGGCTCACCCCCCAGGAGTCGGCGGAAAAAGACCTTCTGTCTGAAAAGCTTTCTCTGCTGGACGTGATTCAGCTTTTGTCTCCTTCGGCCCTTTACACGAGCGCCCACAATAGCTGGGTCGATTCGATACCCAGCCGCATCAAGGCTCTGGTTTACCTCGTCAAACGATTTCATGGACAAAACTCTGAAAGCCGCACCAACTGGAAGGAGCACTTTTCAGTCGACGTCGTCAACGGTACGGCGGGCAACATTTTTCAGATCAACGGCCGCCCCGTGATGGGCGCCTACCTGAGAGTCGGTGTTCGGGAAAACGGCGCAGGATGGACCTACAAACTGCGGCAGGATTTTATGCCTGCGGCCAAAATTCAGTGGGAGGACGACATCACCGCCAGCGTCATCGTCCCTTCTAAAAACCTGCCCCACCTCAACCCCGAGTACACGAACCCCAGCGTCAAGTTTTCCCAAAACTGCGAAGTCCGATTTTTCCAGCGTCCCGACGACGCCGTTCACCGCGGGTACGACAAGCAAGCGGAAAAAGATCTTTCTTCAGAGGGAAACTTTATTTCGAACTTTGAACCCTTTGAACGCGTCCAGGCCAAAGAGTTTCTTGAAAACGTCATCGACTTCACGGAGTACACGCGCCCCGTTCAGCAGCTCGTGGAGGACGTTGCGGCACGCCAGGACTACGACTACTTTGTGCTTTCGTCCCACCCTCGGATGGTGGATGGGGCTCCTTCCAAAAACCCCCGCTACCTTCAAACTGACCCCAACTACCTGAACCCCCAAGCCAAGTACTTGGCCGATGTAGGAACGCGACTGGCGCGTCGAGTTCCCGCCGGAAAATCGATCCTCAACCCCATCAACGCTGTGCTGCCTGGTCGGCGCAACAACCCCGCCGAGGCCGGAATACGCCCTTTAGCCGTTTACAACCCGATTCATTTTCAAGAACTTCCAGAACTTTTCATGGACTTTATCTGCTCGCTGACGGGCAAGTCCCCCTCAACGACGGGAGCCGGTTCTGAAGGCGCCCTGACCAAGGGTCCCTTCAACGCTTTGGTCGCCACGGCGGACCTGAACAACGCTCTGCTGGGTTTTATTCTCACGGGTTACAACGGTTTCTCGAGCGCCGCCGGGTACATTGGAACCCGCTACAGGGTAGAACACGACATTTCGCTTCTGGTTCCCGAATTATGGTGCCGACTAGAAGAACACGAAAGGGACCCCCAACGCATGATCGCCCAGGGGCAGCTGGAAAAGGTCGAAGATTTTGAGTACCAGGGAAGAAAGGTCCTGGCCAGCCGTCTGGGTTACAGGATCACCTACGCGTTTGCTACCAATTTTCTTGGGAGAATTTTCGACGACCCCGGCATCGTTTTTAACGAGGAACTCCTGCGTCCCGAAAAGCAGAGCCTGCCCGACTTTGTCGACGGCGTCGAAAACATCGTCGACGCCCAACGCAAGGTCGCCCTAGACTATTTTGAAGATCACAGTGTCGAAAGCGCCATTCCTCCGCTCCAGGCCCTTCTTCACATCATGGCCTACGGAAGTTGGAACGGCAAGGACGCCCAGCACCCCGAGGTCCGGGCTCTGTTTGACCGTGAAAATGTCTTGAAGTCTGCCTGGTACAAAGAACGTCTTGAAACCTACAGGCAACGCCAGCTGAGTCTTCAGGAATCGCACAAGGTCTACCTCAAGCACTTTCTGAGTTCTGCCCGCCACCACGAGGAAGCTAAGCGCCTTGAAATTCACAACCGTCTTAATGAGGTCGAGGTCCAGATTGAAAAACTGCAACGCGCAGACTATCTGGAGAGCCTCGTCGGCACCATCGGCGCTGACCCCCTTTACAGGGGACCCTCCGGTCAGAATTAAGGCTATATAGGATGAAGCGTCTTGATTTGGTTACAGAAAAGAAGGGGTTGCGAGCCCTGACTGAGACTTTCCCTGAAACCGGAAAACCTTTAATCGCCCTGGCCCATCAGCTTTTGCGGGGGCCTTCCAGCTTGAGCCCCGGCGAACGGGAAGCCATCGCAGCGAGGGTCTCGATCGGGAACGGGTGTTTTTTCTGCTCACGCTCGCACGTCGAGGCAGCACGCGAGCTGTTGAATGAATCCTCGGACTGGGTGCAGGAAATGCTCCAGGGGAAGGTCCCCGCAGCAACACCGGATAGGCTGGCCAGTCTCTACCGTCTCGCTGACGAGGTCCGAGAATCAGGGAAGGCGGTTTCTGAAGCCACCCTCCAACATGCCCGATCCGCCGGGGCAAACGACAAGGCCCTCCACGACACCGTGCTCATCGCAGGATTTTTCTGCATGGTCAACCGTTACGTCGAGGCCCTTGCGGGCCCCGTTCCCCAAAATGACGATGTTTATCAAAAAATGGGGAAAAACCTGGCAGACTTAGGCTACAAGTAACCCGCTACAGCATAAACCCCGTAACCGACGATCTCTTTCAGAAAGAGCTGGACCGTCGCCAGCGACTTGGGATCGGCGACGAGGTTGAAGGGAAACTGGCGGGAATCCCGTTGGGTGTCCACGGCCCAGGGAATCAGCATCCGGCCACCGTCTGAAAATCCAGCTTTACGGAACACGGCCAAAGCCCTGGGCATGTGGTAGGCCGAGGTAATCAGAACGACAGAATGGAGTCCCCTCTCGTCGCAGATCTTTTTTGAAAACCGAGCATTTTCATAGGTATTACGGGACTTTGACTCTACCAGGAGGTCCCGAGATTTCACCCCCATGCTTTCAGCCCAGGCAGCGAGTCCTGGCGCTTCGGCAAGACCAGGCCGCGAAAGGTCCCCACTCCCCGAAGAAATCAAGATCGTTTTGACGCGGCCCTCACGGTAAAGCTGCACCGCCTCGCTCAGCCGTTCAGCGCTCTGGTTGAACTCCAGGTGGTCGGGTGTTGAAAGCGCGGGGTCGCTCAGGCCACCCAGAACAATCGCCGTGTCGCTGACACTCGGCAGGCTCGACAAGGGGAGCCGGGGCGACTCCCAAAGCTGGACAAGAAGGTTTGAAAACCAGGGACTAGCCAAGATCCACAACAGAACGGCGATTCCTCTCACCAGCCAGCGGAACTTCCGGCCCTTTTCACGCTCGTAACGCGGCGTCGCGGCAAACGATGCGATAAAAAGTACGATCAGCAACAACGGCAGAGGGTAGAGAAAGAGAGGAAGTACTTTTGACCAAAAGAAAAAGGAATTCATTCTAGTGACTTCCTACGGGCTGGCCCGAAAGGTCGTAGCTCTGCACAACCTTAAGACCTCCCCCTGTAACAGGTTGATACTTGTAGATGAAAACTCCCGAAACGTCCGTCGTGGGCCTTCCATCGATGCCAAAGTGTGATTCTTCAAGAAGATTGCCAAATTTGTCGTACGACCATTTGTAAATGGCTACCCCATTCGAGTCGTCCTTCACCTGTGACAGGGTTCCAAGGTTGGTTTGCTTGACCCTCATCCCCCTTTCATCATAAGTCCAACTGTACACGGCTACACCGGATGGATCGTCCTTGAGTTGCCCGTCCAAACCAAAATTCATCTTCTGCGCCACTTGGCCTGCACTGTCGTAGGTCCAACGCACGCTCGCCAAACCTTGATCGTTGAGAACGGGCTGATACGATCCAGAAAAATAGCTTTCCTCGGTGATTTCTCCCAAACTGTTGTAACGCCGCTTCGTGACCATGACCCCGTGCTCATCCGCCACAGGATTCAGATTCTGATCAAACGTTTTAAACTCCGTGACATTCCCGTTCTTGTCGTAGGTCCAGCGGCGTACGGCAATCCCGTGGATATCATTTTTGAGTTCATAGCGGTCTTCGTTGGCTTTCTGGATCGGAGTAAGGGCCGCATAGTACGGGTTGATTTCAAGCCCGTAGATCCTCTGTTCGCGTTCGTTGCTCTGGTCGTACCACAGGGTTTTCACCATCGCAGCCCCCTGATCGTCCAAAGTCAGCTGACCGTCAACACCGTACCGCCATACCCGGGTCCAGTGGAGGGCGTCGTTGTATTCCCAAACGTAGCGGGCCACTCCTGTGCGATCAGGGATGGGACGGCCGTCGGCGTCAAAAAAAGCCCGTTCCAGAACACGGCCCTGATCATCCCAACGCATGGTCCATCGAGCAATCCCGTACCAATCGCCGATGGGGTTGCCCTGTTTGTCGAGGCGAGTTTCACTGACGGGGTTACCCGCCTGGTCGTAAGTCCACACGTAGGAAACGATCCCTGTGGGAGTAGCAAAAGGCTGACCGTCCTGGCCCAGCTGTTCGGCCTTCACGCGGTTACCCTGGGCGTCGTAGCTGAAAAGCATCTCCCAGACGCCCATCTTATCTGCCGTCCGGTCTCCGCTTTTACTTAGGCGGACAGAGCGGATACGACGCCCCTGATCATCGGGCACCCAAAGATAAGCACTGATCCCGGCGGCGTCGTCCTTCAAGTTTCCTTCTCGATCGTACTGAAACAAACCCACAAAAAAACCTTGAGCGTTTTTTTTCAAACGCCGCACGGCGATCCCATCATGGTCCTCAATGACCAAACCGTGAGGATTTTCATTGGTACGCACTTCAAAGTCGCCTTCCTCGGTGACCTTAATCCTGGCAACACCGGTCTCAGGGTCGGGAGAACACAGCCCACGACGGTAGTAAGCTACCTGAACAACGTCGCCCAAGGGATTGACCGTTACAGCCCAGCAGTCCTTCTTTTGCCAACTCTCGTCGGCAATCGGGTATCGCCCAACAAAACGATAAGCCCCGTCAAGATCGACACGAGCAAAATGATAAACTCTGTCTTCGTCCTTCGCCCAAGCGGTGACGGCCACGCATCCCAAAAGGAAAAAACTTAAAAGCGTTCGAAGAAAACGACGGTCTTTCATCATTCATCCTTATTGCAAGAACATCACGTTCGACCGCAACGATACCACGAGGTAAAAAAGACTTCAAGAAATCCCTGGACAACGTTCAAGACTGGAACTACTATTATGGCAATGGGAGGTGCAATGAAGCCAGAAAACCTCAGCGGCTTAGCTCCGCTTCTTGCCGGCCCGTCAGCCACCGCGAATCATCCCTCCGGGTTTACCAAAGCAGTTTAATTCTTCTGTTTTGTCAACAACCGGGTAGTAACTGAGAGAGTGAAAAGGGCATTTGGACCGCGTTCAGGCCTGACGCAAATCTCGAAGCGCATCTTTGATGCGCTTTTTTTATGCCCTCCCCTTCCGAATCTTTCCCGTCTCCCTCGTAGAAATTTTCTTTACTCTTCTGGCTTCTCTTGTGTCAGTCGTGTATTTTATGCGCATGAAGCAAAGAACAAAATTCTGGCTTGCCCTAGGAGCTTTGGGTATTCCCCTCGCCGCCGTTTGGGTTGACCTCATCCTCAACGCCATCCTTGGGTCGGGTTACTTAAAGCTCGGTTTCTGGTGGTTTTAACGTCAGGTTCCCAAGGTCAAGCCAGAACGCGCCGGTCCAATCCCCGGCTATTCCAAACTCAAATGGCGCAGGAAGTCCTCTAGGTTTTTTCTCGCCGTTTGCTGATCCTTTCCTTTTTGTGAAAGCTGGAACTCTAAAGTTTCGATCTTTGTTTCTGCTTCACCCAATTTTTGCAGGTAGCTTTGACCCTGGGGAGAATCCCGGCCAACGGCAACCAAATTTTCTCTCAGCCGGGCTTCATCTGCCGACAGCTCGTTTTTTTGTTGCACCAGAGACGACATTTCGCGTTCCAAGCTCACGAGGGCGGCCTTGAGTTCGCCGGCTTTCCGGAGGGCTTGGCGCACCGCAGCGCTCAGGGGTTGATTCTGACTGATCAGCAAAGTCAAACTCTGGGGGTCAAGGTCGAAGAGGGCCTGTCTGGAGACCACGGTCCGTTTTTCGACCACGGGGAAATTGACGGTCAGGCCGGCCCCAAGCTCGACACGGAAACGGTACAAGCTCGGAGTTTTTTCGACCCAGACCGTCGGTTCAGCCAACGTCCGGCCTGGGGTCGACGGGTACTCCACCAACAAGGTTTTCGGCGTTTTGCCATGGTTGGTCAACGTGTAGACCTGCTTGTAAGAAGTTTCCTGATTTTCATTGAGAACGCCGTCGACTATAACAATTTTTGTCGTTTTCTGACTCTGCGTTTGCGAACTGTCCACAGTAACAGCCGGGTCTACGGCGTAGGTCCATAGCCGTCTCTCACCAGGAACGACTGACGTGGTTAGCGCATCACCTGCATAAATTCCCCCGTCGTAGACGGTGATCGGACCTGCCGGCAAATTCATTTCCGTGGTGTTGTCAACCCAGACGGCGTTCAACGGAAAATCTGACAAAACACTTTGATTGTAGACGTCGACCTTTTGGGCAGAGACTTTTGTTTGAACCAGCGGTAAAAGCGCACTCTGCTGACGGGCAAGAGTCACGGGTTGCTTCAAATGAAACTGAAAAAGCTCACCCGCCTGTGCGGCTTCCACCTGAGGGAAATGTAAACTCTCGCTTAAACTTGAGGGGGCCATTTCAAGCATTTTCATCGCCCGCGGCGCTGGGGCCTGAGCCGACATCTCAGGAGCCGCTCCCTGTTCAGAAGCTCGCGGCAAGGGAGCGGCTTCGACCGAGGCGGGGACGACAGGCCTGGCAACAAACAGGGGCGTGTAAAGATCTTGAATAAAGGAAAGCGGACGGCCGGCGACCAGTGTTAAGGACACGTCCTTCCAGTCGGCTTCAGTTGTATTTTCTACAATCGCCCACGCCTGCAACTCGGCTTTGTGACCTGCCAGATCCAGCCTGTATGAGGTTTTCCAGACCGGGGCCTCAGTAACGTAGCCAAGGCTCACTTTTTGTCGGCCTTGGCCCTCAAACTGGATACGCAGGACCTTTCTGTTTTCGTCCCTACTCACGCCCAATCCCTGAAGCGCCTCGGCAATTTCATGATCTAACACCGGATCTAAAAGTTTCACTTCAGACGAGTTTGAAAGTGGGAAACTCACTAATCCCTCACCCGTTGCGAGAGTTATCACTAAAACCTCTGACTTTCCATCGCTCGAAGGTCGGCGATCCCAACCCACCAAACGCCCTGTCACCGCTCGAGGTGTCAGGACCGTCATGGCCACCCCACGGAGCTGGGGTAGGAGCTCCACCAGTCCCCCCGTGCTGCTCAGGTTGATCGCAAAGCTTTCCAAGGTTCTTGCCAACGGAATCGAAGACGGGTAATCCACCCAAACAGAACTCGCCTCAGGATCGTTCAGCACCATTGACTTTAAGGCATCGTTCAGCTGGGAAGCTCGCAGGGGCAGATCGACCTCAGTCTTTCCGTCGATGGTTCCCGAATGTTCAAAATATCCCACTCCACTGGAATAGAGAACGACGTTCGTCACGGGCAACTCGGCGTGCCGGACAGTCTGAGCCGTTAAAGGTGAAATTGCCAGCAACAAGGCAAATGGTAGCATTCGCCAACCCATGGGCAGGCCTCCTTTTGATTCAACCTCAGGGTAACGTCTTGATTTCTGCATCCAGAGAACTCTGAAGGCTTTGTTGAATAAAAACGCGGATCTTTTGCTTTGCGTCCGGCAATTGCCCCAAGTCAAAAAGGAGGACGAAAAGTGTCTTGCCGGACTCAAGGTGGCGAGTTCCAAAAACAACAGCCGAGACCTTGGCTAAAACCCCCCGAAGTTTCAGTTGAATATCGTCAAAACGTGTTCGGACAGGAATGATGACCTCTGCATCAAAAAAACATGACATGCCGACAGAACTGATGTCCACAATTTGGCCCGAAAGTTGCTTATCTTTATGTCTGAGATTGAACGTGGCGCTTCTATCGGGACATTTGACGCGCAAGAATCGGCGCCGTCCACGGGCTTCATTCGCCTCAAGCGCCTTCAAAAGAATTTCTGTGCTTTGTTTAAGTCCCAGGGAAAGTTTGATAAATCCGCAAGAAACGGACAAATCCATCAGGTATTTTTGGGCGAGCTCTGGACTGTTGTTGTAAGTCAGAATTCCGACGCGGACCCCCTGAGTTTCAGAACTCGTGTTCATTTCGCGAATCAGAGCTTCCCATTCTACTTCCTTAAGACCCTCGTCCAGGTTGATGAAGAGGATAGAATCAGGGTAAAGCGCCATGAGACGAAAAATTTTGGTATGATCGTGCAATAAGTAAACAGCGTACTCATTCTTGACAATTTCCAGCACCATCTCGTTCTGAATCACGCTGGGTGGATATAAAAAAAAGACTTTTTTTCCTTCAATCCCCGGACCCAGCAAGTCGGCTTCACTCATCTTTTGAGCATAACCTCGGCAAACAGGGATCTCAAGCGGTTTACAAAATTTTACTTGAACGTAACAGGCGTAAATTTGGGTTTACTTGATGTAGAGATTACCCTTCAAAACAAGAGATCCAGCGGTTGTGAGATGAAATATCCGTCGAACTTGGGTATGGCATTCATGAGTCGGCAGTGACCTGCCCCCTGAAACACCTCCATTGACGATGAGAGGCTCTGAACCCCAGAGTGGGCAAGGGAGCAGAAATGAAGAAGGACCAGTACACCGAGGAACCGAGTTCACATCGATTCGATTTATTACCTTAGTATAAGAACTAAACTTCAATTCAAGAAGGAGTAGAGCACCAACCGAGAACATAGCCCTCTTGAAGCTGTTGACAATGGCCGATTTCAGAGAGAAAATGGATTTCCCCTGCCATAAAGTATGGGGTAAAATCTGGTTCGATCAAAGAATAAATATTCTTAGATTTAAAAAATCAAATTAAATTTATGAATAACTATTCTGCAACAAATTGGAGTTGAAAAAGATGAAATTACTGGGAATTAATCTAGTTTTCTTGACTCTTTTGATGTTTGCGTCATGCAAAGCCCCTACGAGTAGTGCGCCGACAAATATTTCTGATTTAAATGCGGAAATATCGTCGTACACTTCAGGTTCAAAACAGATTTCCGCAGGAACTTTGCAAAATGTGGCGGTTGGTGACCAGTTATACGTGCGCCTCAATTCTCTCGGGTCAGACGGTGGATATTGGTGGTATTACACGATAAGTGATCCTACTATTGTTCAAACAGTGGATGAAAATACTTTTTTAACAAATACCGACCCAGGAGTTGCGGGCGCAGGTGTCGTTTATGTTGTGAAATTCAAAATTTTAAAAAGTGGCAACACAACAATCGAATTTAACGATTACAGATCGTGGGAAGGAATACAAGACTCAATTGCAAACCAAAGTTTTAATTTGGTTGCTCAGTAATTTTTGGAGGGTCTAACGAACTTTGTGTAAATGGGCTAATCTTGCAAAGGAGGCAAGCTTGGCCATATCGAAAGAAGTGCTCGATGAGCTACTGAAGAGTTACA
>JABEVL010000102.1 GCA_013043995.1 Spirochaetales bacterium
GAATTCCCCGAGGTTGACTTCCCCTAGAGGAAGATGGGCGTAGGTTTCCAGCAAAGTGAAAACGTCTTCTTCGAGTCGGTTGGCATTTTCCAGGGGGGGGTTACCCGCCAAGGCCAAAAGAGCCTTGCTCATCCCTGCGGCATCGTTGCTGGAAATCGCCAGAAGCATCTCAGCAAGGTGGTCCCGATGGCGGTCAAAAAGAACTCCCATCATCCCGAAGTCCAAAAACGCGACGCGTCCATCTGTTAAGATCAGGATATTTCCCGTGTGCGGGTCAGCATGAAAAAACCCATGAACAAATACCTGCTTGAGAAGCAATTCGGCACCCCGCTGAGCGATTTGCTTCCGTGACAAACCGGCTTGCACGTAACCTTGCCAATCCAGGGGATGAAGCCCCACAACAAAGTCCATCACCAAAATTCTTTTCGTCGAAAGCTCACGATGGACTTTGGGAACAAGGATGTCCGGGTCCCCTTTAAAATTGAGGGCAAACTTGATCTGGTAGAGGGCTTCATTCCTGAAGTCAGTCTCTTTTGAAAGCGTCCGGGCAAATTCCTCGAGAATCGCCCGGGTATCCAGAACGTCCGAACGTAAAACGATTTTCTCGAACCAAAATCCGATTCTTGACAAGATTTCGAGGTCGAGGGCGACGTTTTCTTCTACGTGAGGGCGTAAAACCTTGACGGCCACGGTTCTTCCATCCAAGAGCTGGGCCTTATGGACCTGGGCAACGCTGGCACTGGCGACGGGCACGGGGTCAAAAGAAAGAAAATTCTTCTCCATCGGGGCTTCCAGCTCTGACTCGACAATTTCTCTGACCGTCTCAAAGGGAAAAGCCTGGACAGAGTCCTGCAGCTTACGAAGTTCCACCAGGAGACTTTCGGGCAAAAGGTCAGGTCGGTTGGAAAAAATCTGCCCCATTTTCACGAACGTGGGACCGAGGTCTTCAAGAAGAAGCCTGACCTGGCTCCATCGGGTACGCTGAGCGGACGGTGAACCGGCTTGCGTGGAGCGCCCCTTGCCCCAGAAATGGACGGGACCGGGCCACAAAGAGCCAAATCCCCTCGCCAGCACCCGTGCTAAAATCTCTCGTTGACGGGCACGAACGACACGACGTTCAAACCTATTCGGCACCAAGGGTTCTTTGTTCATTGACCAAACATAAGTCCAATCGCCAGATCTTTCCAGTCTCGCGGGCCTGCCAAAATCCTTTGAATCACTACTTCATCGGGTCCTCAGGTGGCCTAGATTGTCAAAAACCGGCAAATCGGTGATAGTGAAAGGGTCAAAGAAAATCTTCTCCGTGTCAGGATTTTCGCCATCTGTGCGCGGGGATTCCTTTGGCCACAGTTCAAGGAGGTAGCATGAGTCTTCATTACAAGAACCTGGATCAAACCAAGGCGGGTAAAAAAGTTCTTAAAGCCGTCAAAAGCGCCAAGCTCCGTCAGCTTCTTACAGCCGAACGCGTTCGAAACTACCAGGTTCAGGGTGCTGCAGGATGGCAGTTTTATTACGGTGCGCGTGCCGTCGACGATAAAATTTTGGAACTGCTCCAAAACCTGTCCGACGAGCAGCAGCTCGTGCGAAAATACCGGGAACTCGTCAACGGCGAGGTCATGAATACCGGAGAAAACCGTCTTGTTCTGCATCACTTAACCCGTGGCGTAGTCGACAAGCCGGTTCGTTGGTCAGGAAAAGATTTGGGGGCCTTTTATAACGACCAATGGCAAAAAATAAAAGATTTCTCAGATAAGGTCCACAAGGGTGAAATCAAGTCTTCCAAGGGTAAAAAGTTTACGACAGTCGTTCAAATCGGCATTGGTGGTTCGGACCTAGGGCCCCGAGCCATGTTCTTAGCCCTTGAAAATTGGGTCAAAAAAGAAAAAGGTTCCTTGCTCATGGACGCCCGCTTTGTTTCCAACGTTGATCCTGATGATGCCAGCGCTGTTTTGTCGGCCGTTCCTTTGGAAACGACCCTCTTCATCCTCGTGTCAAAGTCGGGTACAACCCAGGAAACTCTCGCCAACGAAAACTTTGTACGGGAAACCCTGGCCAAGGTCGGCCTTGAGCCGAACGCCCACATGGTTACCGTCACGAGCGAAACGAGTCCTTTAGCCAAAAGTCCCAGGTATCTGGCGAGCTTTTTTATTGACGATTTCATCGGTGGCCGGTATTCTTCAACCTCGGCGGTCGGAACGGCTATTTTGGCTTTGGCCCTGGGCAAAGATGTCGTCGAAGGCTTCCTCAAGGGAGCTCATGCCGCCGACCTTTCAGCCCTTGAACCCCAAATCACCCAAAATCCAGCCCTGCTGGACGCCCTTATTGGTGTCTGGGAACGCAATGGTCTAGGCTATCCGACGACGGCGGTCCTTCCCTATTCCCAAGCGCTGTCGCGTTTTCCCGCCCACCTCCAGCAACTCGACATGGAGTCGAACGGGAAACGTGTCAACCGTTTCGGCGAAAGCCTCAATTATTCCACAGGGCCCATCGTGTTTGGTGAACCTGGGACCAACGGGCAACACAGCTTTTACCAGCTCTTGCACCAGGGGACTGATCCGGTTCCCCTGCAATTCATTGGGTTTCATGACTCGCAAAGAGGGGACGACGTGGTGAGTGAAGGTTCTACAAGCCAGGCCAAACTCAACGCGAACCTTGCGGCGCAGATCGTCGCTTTTGCCAAAGGGCAAAAGCACGAAGACTCCAACAAGTCTTTTCCGGGCAACAGGCCTTCCAGTCTCTTGGTCAACAAACGGTTGACTCCCGAGGCTTTGGGGGCTCTTTTGGCACATTTTGAGAACAAAGTGATGTTTCAGGGTTTTGTATGGAATATCAATTCTTTCGACCAGGAAGGCGTCCAATTGGGCAAGATTTTGACCAAAACCGTCCTTGCCAAAGGCGAAATGGACCCGGCACTCCAGGCCTACGCCGAAATTCTGGGCGTTTGATCGGAACCCAAGCGGCGGGGGTGTCCTCGCCGCTTTTTCAAACGACCCACCTTAGTCACTCATTATGGGAAGGAAGCTTGAATCCGTCTTCCTGAATGGCCACCCCATGGAGCATCCAGGTGCCTTTCGGGCCCTTTTCAATGGTTCCCAGAACGTCAAGGATCTGGGAGTCTCTCAAGATAGCGGCAAACTTCAAGACAACAGGAACGATTCCTTCAACAACCTGCCCATTTTGAAAACCAAGCAAAAGGTCAAAGGTGATGCGTGTTTTTCCGCTGACAAGGTTAGAAACAACGCCCTTCCAGCGGACGGCACAACCTTCATAAAGATCGGGATTTTGCCGCACCACTGAGTAATCCACATTATCGTGAAAGGTCGTAAAATCGGGAGCCCGCAAAAAAGGAATAAGTCCTCTTGCCCTCTGTTTGATCGACTCTGAGGCGTTTGAAAGGAGGAGCTTGTTGATTTCACGGCGTGCCAGAGAGTCACGGTATTCCTGAAAGTAATTTTGAGCTTCGGCCCAGGTTTTTCTGACCTCAGAGTCCGTCAGGGTGATCGTCCACAAACCATCGCTTTGAACCACAGGCAAGGTACCAAGACTCGGCTCCGCTGGTCCCGGACGTTCTGGTGTCTGCGCGACCTTTGCGGGCTCTGGGGAGGCGTCCTTCTTATGCACGAAATCCCAGCCCAGATAAACGCCCATTGCGGCCCCAGCCAAAACGACAACAAAAACCACCCTGGAAGCCCACTGAGGAGGCAAACCTTTTCGAATCAGCGTCGGCACGCAGTGCTTGAACTCCGGCGATCTCACCCAAACAGCCGCCCTGTTGGCTGCAAGGGCGCGTCTTAATCCCACAAGACCACGGCGTGCAAGCCGAGAACGCGGGTTGATGTCTAACACGCTTAACCAAGACGAAATCGCGCCGGTCCAGTCGCTGTTCCTGGCCTGACAGGCAGCAAGGGCCAAGCGGGTATCAGGATCTTCGCCGTCAAAAAGTTGGTCAAGCCTCTCGAGGTAAGTTTTCGCTCCGTTCCAGTCGTGAACTTCAAGGCAGGCTGCAGCTAGAAACCTATAAAATTCAGGATCGTCCCTGTAACGAAAAATTTGAGGCTCAAGCAGGGAAAGAACCTGGTCGGCTCTCCCCTGGCGAAAGAGTCGCCGGGCACGTTCAAGAAAGTTTTCCTCGGCCATATCACCCCAATTTCAAGGAGCGGTCGACTTGAAAATCTGTTTTTGTTTTTCCAGACGGTCCAAAGTCTCTTGCATAGCCTGCTCATCCGCTGGTGTCAACGACTCCGGTTTTTTTTGCTTGTCGGCGATTTGATTCAGCAGATCGTCCAAGATTTGTAAGTCTGCTTTTGCCGATTTTGACAGGTCAGGGACGTCGGACACTGTTTTGTCCAAAATCACCCCGACCGGAGCCCCTGAACCAATTTTGGCGTTCACGAAGGTCCCTGCGGAAGCAGCTCCCATGAACAACGAAATCTCACGGGTGTGATTAGGCGTCATCAACTGGGGATTATACCAAAGTTCCAGCGCAGAATCATTGTAGGAATACGGTAGGAGACTAAAATCACGCCCTGGCTGGGCTTCAAAGTCCCAGGGCGAATCGTTCAGCCTTTTCCAGTTCGCCGCAACTGTCCTGTCCGGCGGGGTAGAAGGTGAGCTCAGCATGACCATTAGACCGATCTGGGAGTTGGTTGACGATGGACTCACAATGTAATCCGGAGGCGTCGTCCAAACCGTTTCAGAATCAACGGGTTGATAACCAGGGGCCAGAAACGGAGTTGCTTTTTCCCCCAGGTAGGTATCTAGCAGGATCTTTAAACCGACATTTTCCTGAAGGGAACCGGTTTCAAGACGAAAATCCCAGCGCACCCCATCGGCCACGGGAGAGTTGACTGAAGTCACAAAGGTCCAAGTTTCCAAAATTTTTAAAAAGGGTGAGGTCCAGAGAATCTGAATCCCGTCGGCACTCTTTGTCATCCTGTGACTAAAGTACGAGGTGTCGCCCAAAACGATGGTGCGGGTGCCGATTTTTACGTAAACCTTTGTTGTCGTGGGATCTACAGCATAAAGGAGGGGGACGAAGAGAGGATTTGACACGTCCGCCGTGGAGTAAAGTGAAAAACGCCCATTGCTTTCCGATACCTCGAGTTTGACTTTTCCGCGAGTAATCTCCAAGGCCGGCAACCCTTGCGAAACAAAAATGAAGGCAAGGAAAAGCCCCAGGGTGAGTTTAAGATTTTTCATGGTTCAGCCTCCACTCCAAGAAAAAGTCTTTAAGCTCCAAGGCCTGGAGTTTCAACTGAACCAGTTTAGCGGCAGCGTCTGAATTGCCTTGAACTCGGCCGCCAGCCAGTTGGGCTTTCAATGAAAGAATCGTAGCGTCTTTATCTGCTATTTCTTTTTGAAGGGACAAAATCCGAGCCATGGCGTCCCCACCGGGGCCGTTGAGCAGTTTTTTCTGATAAAGAAGCAAGGCTTGTTCAAACTCGCGTTCCCTTCTTTGGTACTCTGCAGCGGCGTTGAGGGACTCGGCGTTCGACCAACGCAAAAGGTCCAGCAGTTTCTGAATGTTCTGGTCCAGGCCCAGGACCTCAAGACGGTAGCGGGCAGCTTCGACCCGTCCGCTTGTCGGATAGGAGTAGATCAGTTGACGGAGAATGTTTTCAGCGGCCTCATTTTGGCCCAGTTCACTGGCGGCTTCTCCCATCCAAAAAAGACTTTCTGGGACTTTCCGTCCCTTGGGCTGTGTTTTGAGATAGCCGTCAAAGAGGAGCAAGGCGTTCTGTGGATCGTGCTGAGCCAGGGCGACACGCGCTTTCCAGTACATCGCCGACGAAATGAAGGGGGAATGGGGATAGCGAGTCATCAGAGTTGTTAGACTCTTCCCGGCGTTGTCGTAGTCCAAAAGAGCAAAAAAAGTCTTGGCCTGACCAAGCAAGGCCTCGTCAGCTTGGACTGCCCCCCCCTCCTGGAGCACCTTTTGGAAACCTTCAAGGGCCCCAAGATAGTTGCCCGTTTGATAATCTTTCAGAGCCGCGTCCAAAAGCCCGTCCCCCCACACGCCTGGAAGGGAGGTTGCAATGAGTAAAAGAACGATCAAAACCCTTTTCATGTCAAAGTTCCACCTCTGAGTTTGCCGACAAACTCGGCAGGGTTTTCAGCACGAAAGAAAGCTGAACCTGTTACCAATGTATCGGCACCTGCCTTCCTTGCCTGTATTGCCGTCTTTTCCTGAATACCGCCATCAACGGATATCCTGTAGTTTAAACCCAAACTTTCACGCCAGGAGCTTAACTTCTGGATCTTTTTTTCACAAAACGAAAGATAGCTTTGTCCACCGAAGCCCGGGTTGACCGTCATGACCAGAACAAGGTCTAAAAACGGCAAGACTTCCTGCAAAAGTTCAACGGGGGTGGAGGGAACGACAGCGATACCGGCACGAACTCCTTCGCTGTGGAGACGTTCGATCAAGCGGTGATGGTGAACTTCGGCTTCCCAATGAAAAGTCACGGCATTCGCACCCGCCTTAACAGCCTCAAGCGCAATTTCAACCGGATTTGTCACCATAAGGTGAACGTCGAAAAAAAGTTTCGAACGCGGCCTCAGGGCTGCAATCAAGGGCGGACCAAAGCTCAAATTGGGAACAAAGTGACCATCCATGAGGTCCCAGTGTACCCAGTCTGCACCTGAATCGGCAATTTTATCCAAAGCCAGACCCAAACTCGAAAAATCTGCCGCAAGAACGGAAGGAGCCACAGTAAGCGCGTTTGAATTTTCCATAAATCCATTACTAACAAAAAAATGGCCCCAGCGTCCAGAATTGAAACCCGTTTTTCTTTGAATTGACTAAACTTGAGTATCTTGTATAATAAATAAAAGCGTCCAATGAAAATAGATGAGTCAGAGACTTCAACAGACGCCTCAGGGCACCTGGAAAAAGCGTTAAAAGTCACGTATGAAGCTTTTTCTCGCGGCGATTTTGCTTCTGCTGAGGCTGAGGCAGAGCGTGCTTTGCAGATTCGCTATGACGATCCCGAGCTTATTTCCGTCCTGAAATGTGCGGTGTTTTGGAAGGATCGTAACGTGCGCTTGGTAGAAATCCTCGACCCAGAGGATCGAGGAGACTTTTTGTTCAAGGAGCATCAAGGTTTTGTTCAACGTTTTCTTCAACGCCTTGAGGTACAACCGGAAATTGGACTTTTTGCCATTCGGCAATTCGTCTATAACGAAGCGGCCCGTTGCTACGTCGAAGCCCTGAAGGACGGCCGCAAGGCTACTGTAGATTTGACCGTCAAAGCGGCCAAGGCCTGGAAGCTTGCCGGTGCGTACGATCGTTCCATTGAATTGCTAGAAGGAGTCTTAAACGTCCAGAAAGACGAAGCCTCTGCCTTGGCAGAACTCGCAGACTGCTGGGAGATGGTTGGGGAAATCAAGAAAGCCCGGTTACTTTTTCGGGAAGCTTTCTACATCAATCCGTCACGGATTGACCTTGAAGGCCTGCGCTCCACCCAGATTGCGCAGATCCTCCAGGTCATCCGCCAGGAAGGATTTCCAGCCTCTGTCTGGGCGGAGTGGATTCCCGTTTATGGCGTTATTCACGGGGTTTTTAATGTTCGCAGGGATCTTAAGCCCCTGGAGCTTGGACAGCTTAAACAGTCTATTTTCGCTTTCAAGAATGAAATTCAAGAAAACACTTCCCGACAGGGTGTTCTCTTGCCACGACTGATCAACAGGTACTTCTGGTTGATCGACCATTTTCTTTCAGTTAAGGAAGAAAGATCGAAAATTGAAGAAGTGCTTTTGAACATCAAACTGTTGGATGAACGGATTTTTACGTTGTACACCCATTGACCGAGGAGAGAGAGGATGTCTCACGAACTGATCGCCAAGATCGAACAAATGCTCCACGAAGAAAAGTGGACCAGAACGGCAATAAGTGCCTACACCGTCACACTGATCAAAGAACTCGATGCCCTGTTGTCACAAATCGTCGAATCTGGAATCCAAAACGAGGTCAAAGAACTTTGCGATCAGCACCTTGTGGAGTCAAAAAATAGCATTATCGCTCTGTATCTTTCGGGCTTTATCAGCCTAGAGCGGCAACTCCTTGACGATACCAACCTAGTCAAACTGGTCAATCTTTTTGCTCAGAACATCAAATGGCAAATTGTGGAACACATCGGACTGCAGATGCTCAACTTTGGTGAAAACAAGTTTGCCCTTCGCAGTCTTCTGGATTGTTACAAAAACGAAGCACTCAATGATAAATTTCTTGAAATAGAAGAACGTTTGATCAAAGTTGACATCGAAGAAGCCGACATCGTCTACAATCTTGCTCAAAAATTTGAAAAAGAAAAGAATATTGAAAAGGCTGTAGATTACTATAAAAAAGGCATTCACCGCTACATTCACAAGAAAAATTTCAACCGCATCCGCGAGATCTGGCTGAAGCTCCTGGAGTTTGCCCCCCAAGAATCCGAGTATTTCCATCAAGTGGAGTCGAAGGTCGCAAAAAATTTGGGCCTTGAAAAAGCCGGTCAGCTTTTAGAAGATCTCTACCCTGTTTTCGTGCGTGCCAAAGATTGGGACCAAGCCATCGAGGTTCAGCTCCGTCTCAATGAGTATGAACCCAAGTCTCCTCAAATTCGAAGAGAGATCGTCGACTGTGTAAGAAAAAAATACGAGAACAACCCTAAAACCGACGAATACATCCGCTTAAGTAATTTGAATGACAGCTGGAAAAATTTGACCGATGCGCTAGAAGATTTCAAGAAGCAGATTGCCTACGAAAAAGGGAATTTTGTTTTTCACAAAGCCTGGGGGGTCGGACGTATCCGTGAAGTCAGGGATCAAGAATACGTCATTGATTTTGAAACGAAGCGGAACCAGCTTATGGGCCAGAAAATGGCTGTGGAAGCTTTACAGAGCTTAGCAAGGGACGACATCCGCGTCATCATCGCCACAACAAAAAGAGAAGACCTGGCCAAGCGCCTCAAATCCGAGCTCGATTGGGGTTTAAAGACCCTTTTACGCAGCTTTGGAAATAAGGCTGACATGAAGATGATCAAGGCAATTCTGGTTCCCAAGGTTTTGGAAGAACGCGAGTGGACCAGCTGGGGCACATCGGCCCGAAATCACATGAAGGAAAGTCAAGATTTTGCGATTTCCCCGGACCATCAGGACGAGTACCTCCTTCGCACTCAACCCATCAGTCTTGACGAAAAACTCTTTAACAAGTTTAAGGCTGAAAAGGATTTTTTCAAACGTATCGACGTGGTCGAAGAGTTTATCGAGAAAGTTGGGTACGAGTCCGATTACTTTACTGAGATTTTTTCCGTTTTCACGAACGTACTCAAATCCACGAAAGTCACCGAAGAGGTGATCGCCAGCTTTCTTCTCATTCAGAAACACGCCAAGGCTTACCCCTTCCTGAATCCTAATAGCAATAAAACCTTTCTTGAGTATTACCAACAGATCGATGACGTTGTGGCCTTGTTTAAAAATCTTTCGAACCAGAAAATTCGTACAGTATTCCTTCAGCAGGTTCGGTTATGGGTCCCCGAGTGGGAGCAGGTTTTCACACGCCTTTATACCATTTCACTTTCTCCAGTTGTTATAGAAGATCTTTTGACGGCCAATCGGCCGGATCTTGTGGTAAAGCTTTTTGAAGAACTCATCGAACGCCATAAGGATCATCGTGAGTCGGTATTCGAAGCCGCCAAGATTCTCCTATCCGGTGATTTTCCCATCATCACGACGAAGTTTAATCCTGAAAAGCTCTTTATTACCCTCATTCATGACTTGGATCTGACTTATCGTGACGTCAACAACAAAAAGGACGTCACAGACAACAAGAGGCTCAATAAACAGATTCATAATTTTCTCTTTAAAGAAAATCGCCTTTTAACGTTCGTCGATCAAGCTTCTGAAGAGTCCTTAAAAAGGATCTATTCTCTGGTTCAGGATGTCAGGGATCTGAACCCTAACATCAAATTGGAATTGAAACAAAAGATCTCAACAAGATTTCCCAGCTTCCATTTCAACGAAGTCGAAGCCCCCAAGGTCGTTTCTTCACGGAAGGGGATTCTGGCAACCCTCAAGATGTTCAACACCAAAAAGAAAGAACTTCAGAACATCCTTGAAGTTGAGGTTCCCAAAAACTCCAAGGAAATTGCTTCAGCCCTTGCCCTCGGAGACCTTAAAGAGAACGCTGAATACCACGCCGCAAAAGAGCGCCAGACCATCCTCAATGCCAATGCGACAAATTTGACCAAAGAGCTCGACTCTGCGATTGTTCTGGAACCAAAAGACGTCGATACCAGCAAGATCTCTTTCGGTACGATGGTCACGATCAAGAGCGCGGAAACAGGCAAGGAAGAGCGTTATACAATCCTTGGTCCCTGGGAGAGTGATCCTTCCAACAACGTCATTTCGTACCTCTCCCCTTTTGCAGATCGTCTCTTAAACGCCAAGGTTGGTGACAATTTAAAATTTACGATCAATGAGCGTCTGTATCAATTTAACGTTCTCCGGATTGAAGTCGCTGATTTTTAATTGATGTGAGGTTCCCATGGCGAGGAAGTTTTTTGCATTTGTATTCCTGTTAACGGCGGTGCTGGCGTGGTCGGCTCCGCAGGACTTTATCGTCGTGATGGACATGTCCAACAACATGTTCGACTCTTACAGCCAGGTCGTTAAAAGTTATTTCCCCGAGGTTGTTAAAGACCACCTGAAAGCTCGTGATGTTTTCCACCTCATCACCTTCACAGGGAATCCAGAACTTCAGTTGAGCCAACGGGTTGACACCCAGGAAGACGTCGAAACGGTTCTTCGACGGATGTTTTTGCTCCAGCCGCTTTCACGGCACGTTGATACAGTTCTGGCGTTGCGTTTCGTCTATCAGTACGCTTTGAGTTTACCCGAATACCAAAATAAAACCATCGTCGTTTTTTTGTCGGGTTACTACAGGCCGGAAGCCTCTTCCAAACTCACCAAGCCCCAGGCTCAAGCTGAAATTACCAGTCTGGTGCAACAAATCAAAAACAAAGGTTGGAACCTGCGTTTCATTATGGTGGGTCCTCAAACTGGTGAAAAAGAGTCGCCCAAGTCAGGTGAAGTCCAGCTGAATTTTGACCAAATCGCTAAACAGAGCGACGTTCCGGTTTTTGCCTACAGTTCCAAGCCAGGATTTTCAAACGAAACCCTTGGCACACCCCGGTTAAGTTACCCCTCTGACCTGGGTACGATTTCCAAGGATTTTACCTTTCATTTTCAGGCTGAAAACCCTTCGAATTCTTCTTTGCTCTTACACCTCAAGCAGATCCTTTACAAGGATGAAAAACTCTTAAGTTCCGACGCAAGCATTAGTCTGGCACCTCACGAAACCAGATCCATTGATCTTCCGGCACGTTTTTCTCAACCCCCGGCCAAGGGACCCCAAACAGCATCCTTCCGTCTAGTTTTTGACGACCCCCTACGCGCCTATCCCCAGCAAGCGAATATTCACTTTATCTACAAGCCTAGCTGGGACGGGTGGCTTCTTCCCTTGGGGATCATCCTGGGTGTACTGGCCCTTGGTGGACTTTTATTCCTGTTGTTTCAGCTGATCCGCCGTGGTTACGAACACGGAAAAGCCTTGGCAAATCAGCACGTTGAAGCTGCACAATCCGGCAGGGGAACATCCAAAGACTCCTCTTCACCTCAGGTTGTTCCAACTCAACCTGAAACCTTCAGCACGAAGAAAAAGATTCCCGAAGTTGCTGATCCCAAGAAAAAGCCCCTGGAACCCGCAGAACCCCTAGTTCGTGGGGCAGATTTGCGAAAGACTTTTGAAACACCGAAAGCACCGGCTCAGGAAGCTGCCCAAAAGACTCTTTTGCACTCTGAGGCTAAAAAATCAGAAAGATTTGACGAGTTTAGGAATCCACCCCAAAAGTCTTCTGAGACTCTGATAAAGCAGAAAGAAACGGCGCGTTACGATGATTTTAAATCAGCGAGAAAGACGCAAGATTTTTCAGCTTTTCTGAAAAAATCGGAAAATGAGATTCCGCCTCATATCTTAACTTCGGTCCCCCTCCCCAACCTGACCCCGCCTGAACTTACTGTGGCGGAACAGGGTGAACGCAAGGATTACTCCATGCTGGTATGGACGCCCGATTTTGTTTTTCAAAACACGAGAAAACCGGCCAATCTTTTCCGTTTCCGGCCTGGCGACAAAAAAGCAGTTGGAGGTACGAAAGCCCATTACAAGATTCTCTTGGCACCAATTCGAGAGGATATTGCCGAAGTATTTTATGACGGTGAGAATTTGAGCTTCCGTCCTTTAAAGTCCGCGTATTTTCCAAGCATTACTTCGGTTCTCTCACCCTGCACGGGTAAGGATATTCAGGTTCTCGTAGATTCTGAAAAGATCGTTTACCTCAGATTTTTTCAGCACTTTTCAAAGACTGAAGAGATCAACAAGATACTAACGGGTAACCTTCCAACTCTTGAGGATACTCGCAGCTAGCTCACGAACGGCTCCATCGTCGTCATTCTTGGCAATCTTTTGGAGCGTTTGAACGTACTCCCGATCTCCGTCCGCAGAAATGGCCCGAAGCGCCATCATCCTTGTAGAGGGCTTGTTGTTCAACAGAAGGAGTCCGTAGAGCTCGCGATTGCTTTTTTCCCGGTGAGATAAAAGCTGCAAGGCGAGCGTCGGTGTGTAATTGTCGATCTGATCTTTATTTTCACGCAGAATCAGAGCCTTTAGAGCCTTGCGGGCTCCAGGGACTTTCTTTTTCAATGATAGGTCAAGCACGATACGCCAAGTTTCAAAATCAACGTTGCGATCTTCTAACAGATGCAAGAAAGTTGGTTGCCAAAGAGAATCAGGCAAGCTCGCTAGGGCCTTGGCACACGCGACGCGCACGGCAGAGCTGGGATCATTTTTAATCCTGTAGTCTAAGAGATCCTGCCACTCGGGGTCTTTAATTTTTTCTTCCACAGCAGCTGCAGCCAAGCGGACTGGAACCTGACTGTCCCTCAGGCCTGCGCCGACAAGCTCTTTGACCCGAGGATGGGTGGGCTCGTAGGAAATCATCGCTTGCAGAGCCTTCGCTTTGAGCGAAGTGGTCGTGGACGAAAAGGCTTGCTCGATTCTGGACCAGGAACTCGGATCCCCGATTTTCCCTAAACTCTCAACGATAATCTGTTGAGTCAAAGGATCCGACGACGCTGAGTCATAAGCCTGGTTGAGAACATCGACGGCTGATACGGCTTTCATTTCACCCAGAGCCCAGTAAATATCCGGTTTAAAATTGTCATCTGTATCAGGGTTTTTCAGGAAATCGATGAGTGTCTGGGTTTCCTTGAGGGCTTTGAGTTGGCCTAAAGCCCGAATCGATGCCTGTGCCAAGATTTTATTGGAGTTCATCAGAAGTTTAGCAAAAATGGGAATGGAAGCTTCGTCTTTAAGCTCCGTCAGATAAGACACAGCTGTCAAAAGTAAAGAGTTTGTTTGGTCCTTAGAGTCACTCAACATTTTTTCGCAAGGTGTCAAAAGTGCCTTGTTTTTAAGTTCAAGAAAAAGGCTCAAAACGTTCTGACGAATTTCGACATTCTGTGACTGCTCAAAGATCGTTTTCAGTTCAGGAAGAAAATCTGTATTTCTTTCAAGGTAAAGTTCTTTGACGAGCTCCAGCACCTCTGAATTCAGTCCGTATTTCAGGACGTCTCGGCGCTGTTTCATAATCGACGTATCATTTTCAGCGAATGATTGTCCGGTTAAACCCAGTAAAAAGCCAGCACTGATGAACAAAAGGGCAAGTGATTTTTTCATTTTAGGCATCAGAAGCAACCTCCTTGGATGGCGCTCGGAAATAACGCCAGGGTCGAATCCCCACAACTAAGAAACCGAGGAGCACAAGAAGTAACGCACAAACGCCTTCGCCCAAGAGGATCAAGCTCGAGATGAAGGTTAAACCATGGATCCACCAAGTTCCGAACCAAGCAAGACTCAAATGCCAAACAAGGACGACAGGGATAATGGCTATCAAACAGCGTAGAACAAAGAAGAAAAAGTTGAACAACAACTTTTTGTCGAGCTTTTTCCAGGCGAGCAGGGTAAGGATGATGGCGCCCATAAAAAAACTCACAGCACTTCCCCAAGCTAAACCTTGGACCTTAAGCGGTGTGTTCATCAAAATGATCGACACGATAATATCAAGGGAAGCCCAGATCACATTGGTCCAAAAAGGTGTTTTAAAATTATTTTGAGAAAAGAAAAATCGTTGCATATAGTTGAAAATTCCAGAGGTGAAAAGGGCCAGGGAAAGAATGGACAAAATCCGGGCCGTCAATTGAGTGTCAGCGTAAGTGAAGTGTCCCCGTTGAAAAGCAAGCGCAACAAGAGGCTCGCTGAACAGCATCATCATGGCACCGACGGGAATCAAAAGAAGGGCTTGAAGTTCCAAGCCTTGCAACATGGAACGGCTTGCCCCCTTCCAGTTATTTTCTGCGATTTGACGACTCATTCTTGGGAAAAAAACAGTAACGATCGAAGCCGATAAAACCCCTGTCGGAAGTTGCCAAAATACTATAGCGTTCATCATCGACGACACACTCCCCTCGGGAAGCGTGGCGGCAAGGGAAATAGAAATCTGTTGCGACAGGAGTGAGACAAGGCTAATCGAAAGTGCAGGAAACCAGTTTTTTACAGTTTGTCGTAATTGAGGAGTCCAAAAGTGCCATTTGGGGAACAGTGAATACCCCATGCGTCGAAAAAAGTAACCTTGAAATAAAATCTGGGCCAAACCACCGACAAGGATCCCTGGAATCTGAGCATAGACACCCCAGGTCGGGTACAGCAAAATTAAGAAGAAAATGACACTGATGGAAAAAAGAATGGGGCTGACAGCAGGACTCCCAAACTTGTGGTGGGCATTTAAGACAGCCATCAAGACGGCGCTGATGCTGATAAGGACGAGGTAGTTTATGAACCAGCGAAAAAGTTCGACGGCTAAAGCCTGTTTATATTCCTGATGAAAAGGAGCTAAAAGTGAGATGATCGGCTGAGCAAAAATCATGCAAAGCGCTGTCAGCGGCAACAGGATAACAAGTTGAAAACTCAAAAGAGATCTTGCCAAATCTTTAGATTCGCGCAGGCTGGGGTCTTGCACGATAGAACGTGAAAGCACAGGAATAAACGCCGTGGACAAAGCCCCTTCTGCCATGAGTTTTCTTAAATTGAAAGGGATATTAAAGACCGCGTTTAAAACATCGGCCTTCCAGGATTGTCCAAAAAGAGCCCCTACAACGGCATTACGGACAAACCCGAGAATTCGGGAAAGAAGCGTTGCAGACATCACTGTCAGGGTTGATTTCGACAAACTCTTGGCGGGAGGCGAACTCATTCGGCGTTTTCCTGTCGGTAGGTTTTAAGGAAATCCCGCCTGAACATGGCTAAACGATCCTGCCGGATACTGCTGCGAATATCGTTGAGAAAACGATGAAGAAAGTTGAGGTTGTGTTCCGTCGCGAGCATGGGCCCGAGGATCTCGTTGCACTTGAACATCTGGCGCAAAAAAGACCGTGTGTAGGTCTGACAGGCCCGGCACGTGCAACCTTCCTCGATGGGACGAAAGTCTTTCTCAAAACGGCTTTTTTTAAGATCCAACAGGCCTGCTGAAGTAAAAACGGATCCATTTCGGGCAATACGTGTCGGGTAGACACAGTCGAACATATCGATCCCGTTGGCCACAGCGGCCAGAATGTAATCTGGGGTCCCAATTCCCATCAGGTATCTGGGCTTATTTTCAGGAAGTAAGCCGGCACTAAATTCGGTCATTTCTTCAAAAATCTCAGGATTCTCTCCTACCGAAAGACCGCCGATGGCGATTCCTGGGGTATCCAGCTCGAGGATTTCTTCAGCACTACGGCGCCTGAGGTCCCGATGAAATTGTCCTTGGATGATACCGAACAATTGGCCGTTCGTTTCTTCCGCACTGTTTTTCCAAGCAGCCGCACTTCGGCGAGCCCAATTTGTGGTGATGGCGACGGCCTTTTCGACACCGTCTCGGGTTTCGTCTGCGGAACTGCAAACGTCTAGGGGCATCAGGACGTCACTGCCAAAGCCTACTTGAAGTTCAACGACTTTTTCAGGTGTCAAGTTGTGGTACGAACCATCTATGTGCGATCGAAAGCGAACGCCCTCGGGAGTGATTTTTCTAAACGGTGCCAGGGAAAAAATCTGAAAACCGCCGGAGTCGGTCAGATAGTTGTGCGGCCAGCCAGTAAAAGCGTGAAGGCCTCCTGCAGCACGAATGACATCAATTCCAGGACGAAGGTAGAGATGATACGTGTTGGCCAGGATGAGGCGTGTGCCCATATCGGCCACAGTTTGATGGTGAAGTGCCTTCACACTCCCATTCGTCCCAACGGGCATGAACGCTGGAAGATTGAACTCACCATGGGTCAACTCCAAGGTTGCAGTTCTCGCTTTACAACTCTGATCTTTGTGCTCGATACGAAACAAGAAAACCTCACTTCACCAGGCTAGGTTCGGGCTTTTGCAAAAAGGTAAAAACCGGCAAACGCCCCGATAGCGACTCCGGAACTTGCTCCGAGCAAAGGCGGCAAAAACCCTGTTTTGGAAAACAGACCGAAAATCATCTGCAAGACGATGTAGGATGACGATACCAAAAGACTCGTCAAGAGGCTCATGAGGAGGATGTTCTTTCGGAACCTTCCCCCAATAGCTGCCGAGATCCATATTACCACAAAGGGACCCAAGGAAAAAGAAACCCTTTGAAAGTAGTCGGTCTCGATGGCCCGGTACGGCAAACCGCCGCGTTTTAAAGACTCAACGTAGACTCCCGCCTGATGAAAGGTCATTTCGGTGACCTTAATGACTTTTCTCTGAAAACTTTCAGGCGGCTCGGTAATCCGAGGACTTTTCCATTCATCCAAGGTTGTCTGCGTTATGTTGCCTTGTCGATCAATTTCGAAAAGTCGAACCTTGTGAAAAACCCAAGTTTTTCCTACCCAGTTTCCCCATTGAGCATCCACGCGCCGTTCAAGGCTACCGTCTTGGTGACGAAAAACGAGGATGACCTCGGACAGCCGTTTGCTGCTGTCGTCATAAAATGCGGCACTCATCAGGATCTTGCCTTTGTCCGTCAGAATCGCCACGTTGGTGTTACTCAGATTGGAAAGGCCTTCCGCCTGACGCGTCAGACTATTCTTCTCTTTCATCGTGGGGATCACCCCTTGATCGTTCCAAAAGAACAAGAAAAGGCTGGCTAATGCACCAACAATAAAAAGCGGTAAGGCCAGCCTAACTAGAGGGATTCCCGAACTAAAAACCGTGATGAGTTCATTATTGGAATACATCGATCCCAGAACAAACGAAACAGCAAAAAGAAGCGAGGGCGCAAGGGCAAAGGAAATCGTTTGAGGTATATAAAGAACTGTCAGCCACACGATCTTGGAAAACGTCATGGTCGCGTTGGAACCAAAACGGCTCAGATTCATCAAAAGATCGGCCAGACAGAGGCTCATCACAAAAAAGAGCAGGGCGATGAGGCTGACAAAAAGAAACTGGGCTAAAAGATAACGTGTCAAAATCCTCATGAGCGCATCCTTGCCATCATGAAAACTCCGGCCAGCAAGATAAATACATCGGGGAGGAACAAGGCAAGTTCTGGCCAGACCCCAAGCTCCAAACTCAAATAACGTGCGCCCAGCAGGCTAGCCCAGTACAAAACAGCTACGAAAAGTCCAAGACCTAAAACGGCAGTAATACCCTTTCTCAGCTGCTGCAGGGCCAAGGGAAAAGCAAGAAAGATAAAACAAATGCAGGCGATGGGGATGGAGAACTTTTGGTACAACTCTGTTTTCCAGCTTTGAAGAGTTTTATCTTGCTCATGAGCTTTAAAACGTTGTTTTTCCGCCTGAATTGAGGTCCATAAACTCTGAATCTGAAGATCCTGATCCTGAGGATGATGTTGTTGCCAGAATTCAAGGCTAAGACGAGTTTGTAAACGTTTGATCTCGGCTCTCTGGGCACTTTTGGTTTGCCGTTCCTGGTTCTCACGTTGACGGATTTGGGCCGCAAGGTCCACGCTGCTCATTTCCCGAGGGCCAATGGTCGGCATGGAACCTGTGACCTCTTGCAGAATAATGTTGTAATCGAGGGTATCAGCCTGAAAGGTTTGAAAGCTTGTTGTCTTGTGGGCATCGGGAATGATTCCTTCGACCCCCTTCATTTGCAAGGTCAAAACGCCGGGTTTGTGGGGGTCCGCCACAAGGTCTGCCCTCCGGGCTGCAATCAAGCGGCTGTTGTCTGAGGCGTCCTTGTCAAGAATTAAAAGTCCATTGACACCACGGCCCTCCACTTTCCCTGTCACGATCAAAGCATTTTTGTATGCCTTAACTGTGTAAGAGCCCAATTCAAGCGCGGGTGTAGAAAGGAGAACCTGCCTGTATACCTTACCAAAATTCAGGCTGCCGATCGGAAGAAGAACATCATTGGCCAAAAAAGATCCCAAGGAAAAAATGACCCCCAAAACCAGAGCAGGAAACAATAGACGGAGCGGAGGAACCCCGCAGGCTTGGGCCGCAAGGATCTCACGTTCGCCTGACAGCCTCCCTACGGCCAGAAGAACACCCAACAAGGAAGCAAAGGGTGCTGCAAGTGCCAGAACAGCTGGAACAGAAAAAACCATCAAAAGAAGAACATCCTGCAAGGGAGCCTTTTTCGAAAGGATCTCTTCACCCATCAAAAGAATTTGATTGAGAAAAAAAACAAGAAAGAAGAAGAGAAAGCTGATTGAGAAGGCCAGCAACACTTCACGAAAAACATAGCGTTCAAGGCGCGTCATCATACCACGCCCCCAGGCCATGATCGGTGCTGCCCCACCAAAGAGCCCCGCCGACAAGCGTCATTGACGTAACATCGGTTGAATCAAATCCTTGATCCGGAGAATAGTCCCTGACAGTTTGCTTGCTCAAGCTAAACGCACCGTGGTCAAAGGACCCTCCCCAGAAAACTCCAGAATCCGGCACAAGCAAGCCGCAAACGACGTAGTCTGGAGACTCGCTCACGCGTTTAAGCTCTTCTGAGGTCCCCTTCCAGAGTCCTTCCCCAAAACTCCCCACATAAAGCTCTTGCTTCTGGGTAAGAATGAAGGTCACATTTTTAGGTCCGTTTTCCCAGGGTTGGAACGTGCTGAAGTCTTGAGTGAGGTAACCGCCCCCAAGGTCCTGAGTACCAATCCACCAGCCTCCGTTTTGTGCCGCTGCAATGGCATTGATGAATTTTGAGGGAAGAGCCTGCGATAGATCTGTCCACTGCCCCTCTTCCCATTTCCAGAGCCCTTGACCCAGATTAGCAATCAAAAGCTCATTTTCGCCCAAAGCTACCACAGACTGGACGCGCAGTCCGCTCCAATCCTGCGGGAGCTGAAAATTTCTCCAGGTTTCAGTGAGTTTGCTCAAACGTGATAAGATCCTGTCCCGAAAGATGTAGACAAACCAGCGGGTCACCACGATGTACTTAATGGGCGAAACCTCCGCCCCTGGCTTCAGCCAAACTCGCCATTGATCGGTGGCAGTCGAATATCTGGCAAGACCGCCATCCCAGGTCGAAAGCCATAAATCATCGTGATCGCGAGCAAGGAAAGACACGTTTTCGTCTAACCCTTCCTTTTCCAGAGAGAACCTTCGATAAAAAAGCTTCTGGCGCACCAACTGTTTCAAAAGTTGTGGGCCCTGCGAGAGCTTTTGCCCACGTGCCTGGGCGTATACCTTCAAAGCCTGTGTTCTGGTTCCTGTATTTTCAAAAAGCATGAGCCATGCCAGTTGAATCGCGTCATCGCCGTTGGGAAAATCTTGTACCGCCTTTTGAAGCCATGCGCTGGCTTCTGGATAAAGACCCGCTTGGTCATAAATCTTGAACAAGAAATAATCTGACCAGTACTTTTCCAAAGAGGAATCCGCTTTAAGGGATAAGCGTTTTAAAAGCACAAGGCGCAAACCCAGCGAGGCGTCCACGGATAAAACTCGTGCCCAATCTTCCCAATCAACACTTCTGAAGCGAAGCCCCGGGCCGTTTTTAGTGGCCAAACTCGAGACATCAACCATTTTATCAGGGAGGTTGGCCAGAGAAAGTGTCGGAAGAAACACCTGGGCAAGCACCGACGACGGCAAGGCTGGCGTCACAAGCCACCGGGGTTGGCTGGCACAGGAGCTGAAAAGCAAAACGCACCCCAAAAACAGGTACCTCATGTCCAACGTGCTTTCTCTTTGGAAAGGATTTTGGAAGAATTTTTCCCCAGTAAAAAAAGTGAAGAATTCTCTATGGAAAATATTCGACTCCAGGTCGGCCACAAGTTTACAAGGTCGATCCGTTCGAGGTCAGCCAAAATCTGGTTCACGCTGACCAGTCGTCCCCAGCGGGACCACACTGAGAAAAGACGCTGCATCCTGTTTTCCATTCTCTCGCTGCTCAAAACAAAAGAACCGATCAGAGATTTTTTGGCCTCCTGCCATTCCAGTGTGCTGGGGGGCTGAGAACTCAATTCGTTCAGCAAAACGTGAAGGGTGCTCAGAGTCTTTTCTAAATTCTCCGGCCGAACCGAAAGAAAAGTATGAAGACCCGAACTCGCTTCAGTTTCCCAAACCTGGCTGGCAACGGAGTAGCAAAGACCAAGATCTTCCCTTAAACGCTGAAAAAGGCGCGAACCCATAGTTTCGCCCCAAAGGATCGAGAAGGTCTGAAGGAACAAGGAATCTTCCCAGGTGATCGCTTCGTTACGGTGGAACCCCAAAACTAGCTGTACGATTTGAAATGAGGAACGGACCGATTCAATAAACGGTCGTGCAAAAATGGGACGATAGGACAAAACACGCGCTTGGGGTGCTTTTGAAGGAGATCGGGATATAAGGCAATCAATGACAAGCTCTGGTTCAAGGGGGCCACTCCAGCAAAAAACAAGATTCTCAGGCCGTAGATGTGAACCGGCCCAAGCCACGACAGAGGAGTAATCCAATGAGGAAACTGAAGAGATGGTTCCAGCAACAGGTCGAAGTTCGGCATGTCCGGGATCAAGACGCGCCAAAAAGGCCTCGTAGGCTATTTCCTCAGGATCCTCTTCACTGGCCTGAATCTCACTCAGGATGACGGACTTCTCTTTTTCAAACTCTTCAGGAGGGAAGGTCGGACGAAAACAAAGTTCCACAAGAACTTCTAAAGCCAAGGTCCAAGAATTGGCGGGAACGGTACAGGTAAAACCGATTTCAGAACGATCCGTGTAGGCGTTCAGGTCACCCCCCACAGAATCGACTTTGCGCGCTAAAGAAGACGCCGAAAAA
Source organism: Spirochaetales bacterium (assembly GCA_013043995.1). Classification (GTDB taxonomy): domain Bacteria; phylum Spirochaetota; class Spirochaetia; order JABEVK01; family JABEVK01; genus JABEVK01. The sequence continues at coordinate 21,307 of JABEVL010000102.1, forward strand.
TTTTCAGTTCCCTTAAAAACAAAATGTTCGACAAAATGGGCAAGGCCCTCCCGCCCAGCGGGATCGTCACGAGAACCAAACGGATAAAAAAATCCCAAGGAGGCAACGGAGCTTGAAGCCACGTGATCCCAAAGGATTTTAATTCCGTTTGGTAAAATGCGGTGACCGAGAGTATCAGCCACCTCGTCACCTACTTTCGTTGAACGGGACGTTCACCGTGTTTGGCCCATTCCTCTTCAGGAACATCGACGATGCTCAGGTTGAGGCGTCCCATTTTGTCGACTTCAATCAGACGAACTTTGACATGCTGATTTTCCTTTAGCACCTCAGATACTGTGTTCACCCGTTCTTTGGTCAGTTTAGAAATATGGCAGAGGCCCTCCTTACCAGGAAGAATCTCAATAAAGGCCCCAAAATCCATGATCCTTTTGACAGTTCCGTTGTAGACACTGCCTACTTCAGGGTCTTCGACCATACCCTTTATTTTAGCCTGGGCCATTTCAGCACCTTCGCGGTTTTTACTGTACAGGGTTATGGTTCCATCATTGTCGATGTTGATGGTAGCCCCGGTTTCTTCCGAAATGGCTTTGACATTTTTACCACCGGGTCCAATGATCATACCAATCTTATCAGGATCGATCTTGATCTTGAGAATTTTGGGAGCGTAGGCAGAAATGTTGTCCATCGGCTTGGCAATCACCTGATTCATGATGCCCAGGATATGGAGCCGTCCCTCGCGCGCTTGGGCCAAGGCTTGGGTTAAAATCTCTCGGGTAACGTTGGAGACCTTGATGTCCATTTGAAAGCCCGTGATCCCTTTTTCGGTACCGGCGACCTTAAAGTCCATATCACCGAGGTGATCTTCTTCACCAAGAATATCCGACAGAACCTTCCAGCGGGAGCCGTCGGTTACCAAGCCCATGGCGATACCGGCGACAGGGCGCTTCATCGGAACACCCGCGGCCAGAAGGGCTAATGAACCTCCGCAAACCGTGGCCATCGAAGATGAGCCGTTGGATTCAAGAACCTCCGAAACGACACGAACGGTGTAAGGGAAATCTTCGTACTTGGGAAGCACGTTTTGCAAAGCTCGTTGTGCCAGGTGTCCATGACCAATCTCACGGCGGCCCGTTGAAAGGCGGCCAGTCTCGCCGACGGAGAACGGCGGGAAGTTGTAATGCAGCATGAAGGTCGAACGCTTGTCACCATCGATATCGTCCATGATTTGTTCATCAAAAACAGTTCCCAGGGTTGAAATCGCCAGGGCCTGGGTTTCGCCACGGGTAAACAGGGCTGAACCGTGAGTTCTGGGAAGGAGATCAATCTCGCACGTGATAGGGCGAATTTGACGCGTGTTTCGAGCATCACATCGCAGATCTTCGGCCAGAATGCTTTCACGAAGGATGTGACGCTCCATGTCGTCAATCAGCACCGGTACAAGCTCAATCTCACTTTCCGGGATCACGGCAGCGAAGTGCTTTAAGACCTCATCTCGTACAGCGTGAATCGCTTCAACACGGGCGAACTTTCCCTTCACAAAGCAGGCCTTCTGCATTTTAGGTAGGGCAAAATCCCACACGGCTTGATGATTTGAAAGAACTTTTTCTTGGAAGTTCGGCATCGGTAACTTAGGTTTACCCGCCAGGGCAACAAGTTCGTTCTGAATTCGGCAAAGGTCTTTAATAAAACCCTCGGCCTTTTCAATGGCCTTCAGCAAAAGCTCCTCGGGAACCTCTTTGCCGCCGCCTTCGACCATCGTGATTCCGGCTTCGGTGCCTGCAACGACAATTTCCAGTTCAGACTTTTCTATTTGATCGAAGGTCGGGTTGACGATCAGTTCACCATCGACACTTGCGATCCTGACAGCACCCACGGGCCCCGCAAAGGGGATATCAGAAATAGAAACGGCAGCAAAAGCCGCCACCATGCCGATCACGTCAGGAGGATTGATCTGATCCGTGGAGATCGTCGTCGGGACGATCTGAATCTCGCGTGCAAATTTCTTGTCAAACAGCGGCCGGATGGGCCTGTCAATCAACCGTGAAACCAGGATCTCTTTGTCCTTTGGACGACCTTCCCGCTTCAAAAAACCACCGGGAATTTTTCCAGCGGCGTAATATTTTTCGTTATATTCGACAGAAAGAGGCACAAAGTCCAATCCTTCGGTCGGCTTCGACGCGCAACACACTGTCGCTAAAACTACCGAACCGCCATAACTCGCATAAATCGACCCATTGGCCTGTTTGGCCATCTTTCCTGTTTCCAGGACGAGTTCTTCTTGGCCAATTTTCATTCGTACCTGATGCATAAATGCCTCGCTATTTTCTCAGGCCAAGCTTACCGATGAGTGACCGGTAGCCTTCCAGGTTTGTGTTTTGCAGGTATCTGAGAAGCCGGCGACGTTGCCCGACAAGTTTTAACAAGCCTCGCCGTGAATTGTGGTCTTTCTTCTCAACCTGAAAATGTTCCGTCAGATAATTGATTCTGGCGGTTAAAAGGGCGATCTGAACTTCAGTCGCTCCTGTATTGGCAGCTGCACCGCCAAAATCTGCAACAATCTTAGCCTTTTCCTCTTTTGTTAAAGCCATGGTACTCCTCTCACTCCTTGAATAGAATTTCTTTAGCAACAGCTCCCGGGGGAGACTCCCAGAAAACCGTTTCTTTTTTAACCTCTAAAAAACCAGGGTGCCCGTCAATCAGCACCCGGTATTTACCCGGACGCGGCAAGACCTGATTCCATGCATGAACGGGAACTACCCATCCTTCAGCTGATCTCCGAGCTCCCTCGACCGGCGGTATGATCTTATAGTTTCTTCCCAGAAATCCATAAACATCATCCATTTTTCCTTCCCTAACGGCCTGACGTACGAGAGAACTCGAAACGATTCTCCCCCCAACTTCAACGGGTCCGACGACTTCAACCTTGACACTTTCAGGCACCCAAGCCTTAAGTTGTTCAACGTTCGCGTGGGCACGATTTCCAAAAGAAAAATTCCAGCCCAGAACAAAAAGGCGAATGTGGAAATTTTTCAGGAGGGTATGGAGAAAAACTTCTCCGGTCATCTTACCGAAATCAGGCGAAAAGTCAATCATAACAACTTCTTCGACACCAAAAGCCTCCCATGAGGAGAGTTTATCTTCCCAGCTCATCAGGTTGCCCATAAAAGTTTGGGGCCGCAAAATTTTCTTAGGATTCTCGCGGAAAGTAACGACCAGACTTCGTTCTGGACCGCTCACAATTTTTTGAACCAATTGCTGATGACCAGCGTGCATGCCATCAAAAACACCAATCGTCACGGCCCAGTTGCCCTTTTCAGGAAAAGAACTTTTCACAAGCTCTTCCCAACTTCGAACGATTATTCCGGACATACGAACTGGTAACCCCAACCTTGTTCAGTATTTTTCAAAAC